>JBCBCH010000225.1:0-5028 GCA_038530835.1 Bacteroidota bacterium
TAAAGAAATTCGCAATAATCAATACCAAAACAGCCAAAGTCTGCTCAATAGTCCATAAAAAAACATCCAGGTCAGGATAGTATTTAAACTGATACCCAACTTGGATGTCGAAATAAGCGGTCAACTTATCTACGTACATGATGAGGCCCGAAAGCAGCACCAAGAATGTGCCAAAATACCTATTTAGCTGCGTTTCCGGGCCTTCTGATTTTACTTGGAGTAACTTCTCCCATTGGGTTGATAGTTTCGAAAAAATCTTTTTTACTAACTTCATTATAAAGTTGTTCTTGTTCCGCTACAGATTCTGATTCGCAAGACGTTGCAACCAAAAGAACTCCCACTACTGCAATTGACATTTTTACTAAATTTTTCATGATAAAATGGATTTAAGAGTACTACCAAAACCTAATTCATCGATATCAAGATTGGCTCGATTTGGGAAACCGGTTCTTCTGCATCCCTGCTGAAAAAAGCTCGGTAGCGAATAATTAAATAAATGAACCTATGCTTATGGAGCACCAAATTTTAATGCTCCTTTAAAGCCTTTTGTTTGGATTTCCTAGAGGTTCTTTTGGGAAATCGAGATGAGATTGAAACGTACAAGGAACAAAGAGGTAAGGGTGTTCCTATATGAGATTGAAGATTGTGTAATTAAAATTCGCAAGAAAAATACTAATAATTTTAATGCGAATTATACTATTTCCCATTTTTTCTTTTCCAGAGAAAAATTCAAAAACTTCAATACTCGGTTAAAAGCACAATTCGAGCGGCATTTTTTTCAAAATCAGTATCTTCCGAATCCAACCACCAATATAATAAAACATGAATACGAATACAAAAACAGATCCTACTTGGTACTGGGTAGTATGTACGCTCCTGTTCCTTTGGAATGTTATGGGTGTAGGGTCATTTTTTCATCATCTGTTTATTTCCCCAGAAGCCTTAAGCGCACTTCCTGAGAACGAACAACTTTTATACACCCAACTGCCGCTTTGGGCCAAAATTACTTTTGCCTTCGCTGTTTTTGGTGGACTTTTAGGATGCTTAGCCTTGCTCTTAAGAAAAAAGTGGGCGGTAATGCTATTGCAAATTTCTTTGCTTGGGGTGCTCATACAAATGTTCCACACGCTTTTCATATCGAATATCATTGAGGTATATGGACCGAGTGCCATGGTTATGCCTATTCTGGTCATTGGTATCGCCTTCGTTCTTGTATGGTTTTCGCGATTCGCCTTGAAAAAAAGCTGGTTGCGCTAAGGCATAGCTTCTTCTAACGTATAGGGGTTAAGATTTATAAATCCGTACGCCGGAAATATAATTTTCAACATTTTTCTCTTGTACATCCGCTTACTTGTTTGAAAAAAGACGCCCATGTACTCAAAATCATTCCTCTGGCTCGCTCTGGCCACCCTTTTGCTTGGTTGTAATTCCCAGAAGAAAGAAACCCCAGATTTGGCAGAAGTGCAACAAAGCCAAACTGACGAATCCAAGGATAGAGTACTGTTCGTAGTTTCCAACCAGCATACCTATGGCGCTTCGCACATCAATGCCGCAAATCATTTTTCAGAGATAGTTTTGGCTTATGATGAATTTAAAAAAGCAGGCTACCAAATTGATTTCGTCAGTCCTGAAGGTGGCGCTATTCCCATAGGGTATTTGAATACCTCCGACCCTCTTGAAAAACAGTATCTCTACGATTTTGAGTTTATGAAGTTGCTCAAAACCACTAAAAGTCCAAATGAAATAGACGCATCAACATATCGAGCGATTTACTACGGCGGAGGAGGCGCTGCAATGTTCGGCGTTCCTGAAAATGAAACCATTCAACGTATTGCAATGTCCATTTACGAAGAAAATAATGGGGTGGTTTCAGCCATATGCCACGGTGCTGCTGGATTGGTCAATCTGAAACTAAAAAGCGGGGAATACCTCTACGCGGGAAAAAAAGTAAACGGTTTCCCCGATCTATTTGAACGGATGGACGCTGCTTACTATCAAGAATTCCCTTTTTCCATTGAGCAAACTCTGATGGAACGCGGAGGCGATTATAGCTACTCCGAACAAGGGTGGGACAACTACTTCGTTGTAGACGACCGATTGATTACTGGGCAAGACCCTACGGCCGCCGCTAGTGTTGCCCAAAAAGTTATTGAAGCATTAAATGAAACAGCTTTATGAAAAAACGAGTTCTTATAGTTTTCTGCCTGATAGGTAGTCTTGTATCCGCACAACTATCTAGCGAAGACGAACAGGCGTTGGATAGCGTTTTCGCCCAATGGAACCAATTGGAAAAACCAGGCATGGCTGGGGGCCTGATTTACGGAACCGATGTCCAATACCTAAAAGGATTTGGTATTGCCAACTTGGAAAGCAAAACCCGCATTACACCAACTACACAATTCCACGCGGACCACCTTTCCCAACAATTCACCATACTTGCCGTTTTATTGCTTGAAAAACAAGGTAAGCTCAAACTATCTGACCCAGTTCAAAAATTCGTGCCTGAGCTTCCAACTTATAAGCGTACACTTACTATTGGACATTTGGTCAATCATTGCAGCGGATTGGACGACTACGAAATGATGAAAGCTATTTTGGGTAAGACTGATGAAGATGTTTTCACGCATCAAGATGCGCTCAGAATGATTCAGCAACAGACCACAACACGGTTCGACCCGGGAACAAAATTCTCATACATTTTATCCAAAACGGAGTTGTCTTTATTGGCGGAGGTCATTGCAAAAGCTTCAGGACAAACCCTATCCGAATACACCAAAACCAACATTTTTGATGCATTGGGGATGCAAAACAGTCAATTTGTAGAAGACTATAACCAATTGTTGCTCGGCAGCGCGGGCTCCTACCAACTAGAAGACGAGGTTTTCAAAAAAGAAGTTCAAAATCTGGGCAATACTGGACCAAATAATCTTTGGACCTGTGCTGCGGATCTATTGACGTGGTACAAAATCTTGACCCTGCCTTCGAGCCATCCGTTAGCTGAACTTATCAAAAAACTCGATACCTCTGTGAAATTGGACGATGGCAGTACTTATGATTCATCTTGGGGCAGAATGACCTTAGGACGGTCCTTTTTTCACAAGGAAAGAGGTTTACCTGCCTATTGGCAATATGGCCTTGCCGGAAGTTACGGGTCCAATGTCTTCCGTTTTCCGGAACAACAACTCACCTCTTTTGTATTGGGCAACAACGATGCGTACAATGGCATGCCCGCCATGATGATGGCCTATCATTATGTTGAAGACATATTTCCTGAAACCCAAGAAGTCACCATCAAAAACAAAAAGAAAGGCAAAATATCCGCAAAACAACTGCAGGCTTGGACCGGTAGTTATTGGAACAAGGAAAGGGGGATTGCCCGTCGCGTTTTCTTCGAAAGGGATACCCTCTTTTATGGGAGAATTGACCAAGAACGAGGGCGTCCTTTGATTCCGTTACAGGAAAAGAACCGATTCCAACTGTTGGTGGATAGTGACGACATCATCAAGTTTACCTTCCGACAAGAAAACGGTATCAATTATTATGACTCCACTTTTGGGGAAAGCGACCCGGTACATTACCAAAGTTTCACCCCCTACGAACCGGACGAAAAAGAACTCCAAGAATATTCGGGAAACTTTTATTCCCCGCAATTGAACAGCGTATATCGATTTAGCACCGAAAACGAACAGCTCGTAGCCGAAGGGCCAGAGGGCACTATAGTTACCTTTTTTCCCGTAACGAAAGACGTTTTCCGAAGTGACACCTTCGCCTGGGGCAGTATCATCTTTGAACGCAACGATAAAAACGAACTTACGGGGCTTCGCATCATTACAGACGGCATACAAGGGCTCGAGTTCTTCAAGTTCAATTACTCGAACAGTTCCACGAGTAGTTCCCTTGTGCCATAGCTTCAAACGCTTGGTGCCGGCAAACCATTTCATTTCGCTAATTTTGTGTGAAACACAGATAGCATGGGAAAAGGATTGCTGGCACCTTCATTACTCGCCGCAGATTTCAATAATTTGGGGCGTGATGTCGACATGGTCAACCAAAGTGAAGCCGATTGGTTTCATTTGGACATTATGGATGGGGTTTTTGTGCCTAACATTTCCTTTGGAATGCCAGTGGTCAAAGCCATTGCTGAAAAAGCCAACAAAACCTTGGACGTTCACTTAATGATTGTGGACCCTGACCGCTACATCCAAACCTTTGCAGATTTAGGGGCCAACTATTTGACTGTGCATTATGAAGCCTGTAACCACCTGCACCGAACCCTTCAAGCGATAAAAGATGCGGGAATGAAAGCAGGAGTGGCATTGAATCCCCATACTTCCGTTCATTTATTGGAAGATACTATCGCGGATATTGATTTGGTTTGTTTGATGAGTGTTAACCCGGGTTTCGGGGGTCAATCTTTTATTGAAAATACCTACGCAAAAGTTGCAGCCCTTCGAGAACTTATTGAAAAGAAAGGAACCCAAACCTTGATTGAAATTGACGGGGGAGTGCAAGCCAACAACGCCAAAAAATTGGTTGACACTGGAGCTGATGTTTTGGTAGCTGGAAGTTTTGTGTTTAATTCCGACCTACCCTTGGATACCATTAAGGATTTAAAAGCGCAAATTGCATGAGTTCGTTGGATGTTTTGATAATTGGGGGTGGACCCATTGGTATTGCTTGTGGCCTGGAAGCCCAAAAGCGAGGACTAACCTACGCCATTGTCGAAAAGGGACCTATCGTCAATTCGCTGTTCAACTATCCGATTAATATGCAGTTTTTCTCCTCATCTGAAAAACTGGAAATTGACGAAATTCCTTTTATTAGCAAAGAAGCCAAACCTAAACGCAACGAAGCACTGGAATACTATCGTCGCATCGTGACCTCAAACCAGCTCAACATCAAGCTTTTTGAACAGGTGCATTCGGTGGTAAAGTCAGAGACGGGTACCTTCGATATTGAAACCTCAAAAAGGCATTATACCGCAAGCAACGTGATTGTGGCAACGGGATATCATAGAAACCCGTTGCC
>JBCBCH010000226.1:0-5018 GCA_038530835.1 Bacteroidota bacterium
TCCCTTCACGCAATGTTTTTGTAATTGATTGGAATGGTCGTTTCCATGTACGGGCAAAGTGGTTCAGTTTTGAGGTGCCCTTGTTTTGAACAATTGCACAAAGGAGTTACTTGATGCTCCTTTTTAATCCTGTCCCCTAAAGGCGGATAGCCCAAATCCATCAGCATATTTAATGCTGAGGCGAGTTCATTGGCGCGAATGAAGTTGAAGGTTACCAAAGTTTCATCCGGATAGGCCACCACATTCGAGATATCTGGAATATGGGACAATGCCGTTTTTATTTTTTGGGCACACGAACTACAAAAAGCATTCTGTACCAAAATGTTTGCAAATCCTGTTTTCATGGTTAAAGTTTTAGAATACACGTGATAAATTGAATCCGAAGAAAATGTCACCTTCTCCCCAGTCACCCGTAGCCTGCCCCAAAAAGAAATTGGTATTCATGGGTTGGGCATTGGTAAAGTGCAATTGGAATACGTGTCCTCCAGTTTCCAAATCGAATCCGATGGATAATGGATTCACGAACGGGGATTCCGCTGCCCGGTTGAGGTGCAAACCATAGTCCACGTTAAGGGACCATCTTTTGGTAAGCTTGCACCGCCCGCCGAAGCCGACGGCATATTGTGAGTTCTCTTGGTTATCAAGCGCCACCAAATTGTCATGAAAGAAGGTTGGTGCTACTTGAAAGGACAAGTTTTTGTTCAATTTGGTAGAGACCAAAGCTTGTGTCGAATAGCTCAATCGGTTTTCAAAGGACAAACCGGGCAAGGTTTGCTCATCCAAAGCCGTATTAAGCATTGCACTGTTGAACAATACCAAAGTGAAGGGCAACCCATTGCGCTTTTGTCTCAGTAGTCGAAGTTTTAACGACGTCTCATAGATTTTTTGGAAAGAACTTCTGGAGACTCCAATGTTGATGCCATCCGAAATTCCATAAATGAAGTTCAAACGCGTGACCGCTTGGTCCAATCCAAAAAAGTCTTCAATTCCTGGTTTGATGGAACCAAACCGGTGTGATACTACAAAGTAGAGTTCTTGTTTCGAGACCATTTTGGTGGACTCAAAGTTTACGATTTTAAGTCCCTTGAATGCGGCTGTTTCAAAAGACTCATCCGTAGTCTCAGCATCCAACTCGCCTAAAAGGTCTTCTTGTGCCCCTAAGAGTAGGGGCAAAAACAATAGAAGTGTGAGTATTCTCATGGTTGTATGGTTTATTAGTATAGAATGATGGTGGCTTGGTCTACCTTCACGAGTTCCAAAAGCTCGTCGTATCCTACGCATCTTCCTTTAATGGTGATTTCCATGTCTTTACTTAATGGAGCATCTAGGTTAGAGGGTAGTAGGTTGGCTTGTATGTGATTGTCCAAAACAATCCATCCAGAATCGAACTCGGTAACTTTCCCCGTGGTTTGAACCACTTGGTCTATATAGTCCAAACCTTGGGTTTCCGCTTGAAAGGCTTCATTAAGGCTTTCGGGTGGCAGCGTAAAGGCGACTTCTTCTTCGAGAATATTTCGCTGTTCAGGGAACATATATTGATACCCGAAATAGGCTAAAGCTGCTGCGACTATGGTCGTAGCGACAATGATGTACTTGAATCTTGTTTTCATCGTTTTTGAAATTTAAAGTGAAGGGCTACCTGTACTTGCTTGGCAATTTTGTTGGCAACGATTTTCGGTATCTCGATATCAAAGTCACCAGGAGCTACTACGAAGTTTCCGGTCATTTCAATGATGTCACCAATGCGTTTCACATCGAGTTCGGTGTTAACTTCCTTGCTTTTGCCATGGAGTTCCAAGGTTCCGGCAACAGGGACTTTAATGACTTCGTCGCTCAGACTTGAGACGTCCAAGTCTTTCATGTTTCCTTTGAAAGTAGCTTTGGGATAGGTTTCCGATTCAATGTAGTTTTCATTGAAATGCTCCTCCATTAATGAGTTTTTGAAGGTGAAGCCCTTTACTAGCGCCAATGAGGCAATTTCAAGAGTACCACTATCAAAAATGGCCGTCACCGAGGAGTTGGTGGCTTTGACTTCTTCAAAGAGTTTTTCCGAAGCTTCGAAAGTTACTTGGCCGTTCTTATCAACATACTTGTCTTGTGCAGTCACTAAACTTTGAGTGAGCAATAGGGCTAGTACGAAAAAAGTGTTCTGGATTTTCATGTCTATTTTGGATTAAGGATTATTCTTCTAAAGCACCTTCATCAATCCACTGGTCGATGAGGTCAATGGTATTTTGTGGCATTCTACCGCTTGGTGGCATAGCACCCGATTCACCAGTCAGTTTTATAATGGCCTCCAGCAGGGAACCATTGTCAACTCGTACCCGCACTTGGTCGTAGTTTGCCAAAGGAAAAGGGGCACCGTTTCGGGGCGGGTCCGAATGACATCCTACGCATTGTCCATCAATAATAGCTTTGATACGCCCATTGTATGTAAGAGCAACGGGTTCTGGGTCGGGGTCGGGGTTGGCAATTTCAACAAGGTCGCTTTCACTGTCATTTGTGCATCCGGTTAAAACGGCCAACATCATTAGGATTAAAAACCAAGGCTTATTTGTCATTTTGTTTCGTTTTGAGTCAGGCAGTCCTGAGTTTTGTTGATTTTATTTGATGACAAAGCAAGGGCAGGATGGAGGGGTAGAACGACAAAACCTATGTGAAGGGGAAGAATTGGCCTTGACAGGGAAAAATAAGCCTTGAACGGAAGGCCAAAAACCTAAAAGTGAAAAATCAGCCTTGAACCGACACTAGTGAGTCTGGTTCGATAACTGGGCAAATGATTATATTCGGGAAAAATTGCGCCAACCTTCCATGCGAAAGGATAAACTTTACTTTCTCACCTTTTTGTCCATAACCGTCATCTACGTGATTATAGCGGGAATCGCTTTACATTTTATGGTCAAGTCGAATACCCGTGCTTTGCTGGAAACCCATTTGGAGTTCAGCAAAAAAGAGGCCAGGACTTTGGGTGCGATGATAGGAAATGAGCTTCGAATGGACGTACCCCGGGATACAGTGGTGGCCCAATTGCAAAATTGTATTGATGGAACCGTTTTGGAAAAGGGGTTTTTGAGCATTTTTGATTGGTCAGGTCGAATTGTGTGCCATCCCGATATCAAAATGGTGGGTCAACCTGCCGGTTCGGACAAGTCATTTGTTTCCTCTGTTTCGGATGATTTGAACGCCGATACGTTTTTGAGCTTGTTGCAAGAGTATCCCTCCGAAAGTGAAAATGAAGAAGCTATCGTTTCAGAAGTGATTCATTTGTATCCGGTTCAGAATTCGGATTGGATTGTGGCGGCCAATGTGAACATTGCCAGTTTAAATGCACAACTGGATGCTACCCGAAGGAACTTTAGAACCATTTTTTTGGTCATGGGCCTTGTGGTCATTTTGGCCTATGTGCTCATCGTTCGCTTGTTGGGCAGTGCGTATGAAAAGCGTTTGGAAATGAAAAACCAGAAGCTGGAGGACGAGGTCATCAACCTTTCCAAACTGAATCGGGCTGTTGGGGATTATAAACAAAAGGTAGAAGAGCAACCTGCCCAAGAAACCAAAAAACGGATTCTGACCTATGTCCGAAACGAATTGCTATCCATTCCCATCACTGAGATTGCCCACGTTTATACGGAAAACACCATCACCTATGTAATTAGTTTTGATGGACGGCGTTCCACTACGAACTTAAGTTTGGACGAACTCTTTTCGCAATTGGATGATAGTCAGTTTTTCCGAGCGAATCGACAATTTATCATTGCCATCTCCAGTATTGATAAAATCGTAAAATATGGAAACAACCAACTCAAGATTCTGGTCACACCCGAATCGGAGAACCACATCATCATCAGTAAAAACCGAGCTTCGGAGTTCAAACAATGGTTGAATCAATAATAAAGTACTAGCTTGTTCAAGTTAGTACTTAAATGGCGGCAAAAAGTTAGACTAGTAAACGCCTTACCTCACCAGACTAAAAAGATGGAATAACTCAGTTTGAGGAAACCATCCCTGCACTAAAATCAAATACGGTTTCATTGTGGTAGGTTTCTCCAGGATTCAATACGCTGCTAGGGAAATGTGAATGGTTTGGGGCATCTGGGAAATTCTGGGTCTCAAAACAAATAGCTGGAAATAGGGAATAGGTGGCGTTTTGATAAAAATCAATATCCGGAAAATGCAAAGGGGTAAAAACGACCATCGCGGGCTGTTTCGTGAGTACCTTCATACAGATACCACTTTTTTTGGAAATCAAGGATGCCGAGAATGGTTTTTGGGACAGTACATAAACATCATCCAAGCCTTTGGAAGGAACATGCTTGACCATAGATTTTTTCTGAAAGTCATAATGCGTATGAGAGCAAGGGAGTATTCTTCCCGTAGGACACTTTTTGCTATCCAATTCCAAAATCTTGTTACTATTGATTTGTAAAATTTGCTCAGAAATACTGCCTTCACCATCCAAATTGAAGTAAGCGTGGTTGGTAAGGTTGAGGACGGTAGGTCGGTCCGTAGAAGCAGAATATACAATGCGAAGGGCGTTTGACTCTAATAATTCATATTGAACGGTGACGGTTACGTTTCCGGGATAACCGCCTTCCATATGGCCGCTTTGTAATTGCATTTTTATGCTTGGATTGCGACCATGTTTGGTCTCGAGGATGTCCCAATACATTTTGTCAAATCCTGAACTACCCCCGTGTAAATGCACCTCGGATTTTGTTTCCAATTGGAATTGTTTTCCGTCTAAAGAAAAAGAACCCTTAGCAATACGACCGGCATACCGCCCGATACTACTTCCCAAATAAAGATTGTGTTTTTGATATTCTGCATTGGAATATTCCTCCGCCGAAGGTAATCCCACAATCACGTTTATTAGTTGATTGCTTTTGTTTGGGACTTTTAAGGCCATGAGCGTAGCGCCATAATTGCAAACTTCCAACTCCATTCCTTTGGAATTGACCAGTTTTACAGTATGAATCATATGGCTTTCTGGCCTCATGGTCTTTTTCATTCTTGGTATT
>JBCBCH010000227.1:0-5000 GCA_038530835.1 Bacteroidota bacterium
AGAACAGATGAGTTCATGTTCGGGAAGCATTTTTTGGTTTGTCCGGTGCAAGAACCCAATGCGCAAGGGCGAAGAATGTACTTCCCTAAAGGTACATGGTTCAACTATTGGACCGATGAAGCTGTTGAAGGGGGTGTTGAAAAATGGGTTGCGGCTGGTATAGAGAAGATTCCTTTATTCGTAAAAGCGGGGGCGATGATTCCTAAGTACCCCGTGCAGCAGTACGTTGGGGAAAAGGAAATTGAAGTCTTGCAAATTGATGTCTACTATACTGAAGGGATAGAAAATTCATCCGTTTATGAAGACCAGCAAGATGGTTACGACTACAAAAAAGGGCGTTATAGTTTGAGAAAATTCCGTTTGCGCGGAAAAGAGAATGAGTTGATTATCCAACAATTCAAAGATGGTGATTTTATAACCCCTTACGAGCATATGAAGATGACTTTCCACGGACTCCCCTTTAAAATTCATGAGGTAGAAGTGGACAATGAAGTTGTAGATTTAAAAGCTATTAAATTGAATGGAGACAACACTATAGAGGTGACCAAGGATTTCACAGAGCTACATCTATCTGGAAAATAATTTTGTAATTTTCCTGTACTAAACATTTTCCATTATGAAACGATTTTTGCTAACGGTTTTGGTTTTTCTGGGCGTTTTTGCCTGTAAAACCAATCCCTTTACGGGTAAAAGCACCTTGAATTTTTATCCGAATAGTCAAATATTTCCCATGGCTTTTGCCCAATACGACCAGTTTTTAAACGAGAACAAAGTCGTGAAAGGCACCCAAGATGCTCAAATGATTACCAGAGTTGGACAACGGATTGCTTCGGCGGCAGAACGTTGGTTGAATTCAAACGGTCACCCTGGGTATTTGAAAGAGTATCAGTGGGAATACAATTTGGTTAATGATGAAACCGTAAATGCATGGTGCATGCCGGGTGGTAAGATTGTATTTTACACCGGTATTTTACCCATATGTCAAGGTGAAACAGGTGTTGCAGTGGTTATGGGGCACGAAGTGGCCCATGCATTGGCGGACCATGGAGCTCAGCGAATGAGTGCCGGTATGTTGCAACAGATTGGAGCGGTCGCGGGTAACGTGGCCATTCAAGACCCTCAAAAACGAAATATGTTCAATCAAGCCTATGGCATAGGTTCTTCCCTTGGGGTTATGTTGCCTTTTAGTCGCAGTCATGAAACCGAAGCGGACCGTATCGGACTTCAGATTATGGCCATAGCGGGATACAATCCTGATGAAGCCGCAAATCTTTGGCGAAGAATGAAGG
The DNA here is from genome assembly GCA_038530835.1 of Bacteroidota bacterium. Lineage (GTDB taxonomy): Bacteria > Bacteroidota > Bacteroidia > Flavobacteriales > Flavobacteriaceae > Flagellimonas. The sequence continues at coordinate 1,290 of JBCBCH010000227.1, forward strand.
CTAAATCTGGCGGGCAATCACCACCAGAATTCATGAGTACGCACCCTTCCAATGATACCAGAATCAGTAATTTGACCGCTTGGGCACCAGTTGCCAAACAAGAGGCTGCAAAGTTTGGAGTGACTTCTTTTAGACCCGTTGAGCCATTTTAGAAAAGAAACTTTAATGTTTGACAAATCGTTTCTTCCAACGCACTCCCCAAAATGGGCAACATTCTATTAAATTGGCTTCATGACAGAGGCTTTGGCGCTAAAAGGAAGTAAAAAACTATTAAATGCTTGGGCATTTTATGATTGGGCCAACTCGGTGTATAGTTTGGTTATTTCATCGGCAGTGTTCCCAATTTTTTATGGCGCGCTGTTCAGAGCGGAAGGGATAGAAAAAGTAGCCATTTTTGGAGGTGAAATAGCCCGTGCGCCATTGATTAGCTATGTAACATCTTTGGCCTTTGTTTTTATTGCCATTGTTACGCCACTTGTTTCTGGTATAGCGGACTATACGGGAAACAAGAAGATATTTCTCAAGTTCTTTTGTTATTTGGGAGCTGCATCCTGTATTGGATTGTACTGGTTTTCTTTAGAGAACATCTACTTTGGATTGGTTTGTTATTTTTTTGGTTTGGTTGGCTTTTGGGTAAGTTTTGCCATAAACAATTCGTATTTGCCCGATATCGCTTTTCCGGAACAACAGGATAACATCAGCGCGAAAGGCTTTTCATTGGGTTATATTGGGAGTGTTATTCTTTTGGTCTTCAATTTGGCCATGGTCATGCAACCTGCTGTTTTTGGAATTACGGATACTGGAGGGGAAGTTGCAGAAATAAAGGCGATGAAATATTCTTTTATTTCAGTGGGTATTTGGTGGGCCCTTTTCAGCCAATATACGTTTAAACATTTACCGAAAGGATATAAACGAGAGGGTGAACGGACCAACGTAATCCTGAATGGTTTTAAGGAACTCCAAAGTGTTTGGAAGCAATTGGGCGATGAGATTCGCCTTAAGAGGTATCTCGGAGCTTTTTTTGTGTACAGCATGGCGGTACAGACCATAATGCTGATAGCTACCTATTTTGGTGAAGAGGAGATTAATTGGGGAACAGATGGCGAACGAACTACTGGCTTAATCATTAGCATTCTTGTCATTCAATTGGTAGCCATCTTTGGTGCTACTGCTACGGCAAGGGCTTCCAGAGTCTTTGGAAATATATGGACTTTGATTGCAATCAATGGATTTTGGGTATTGTTATGCATTTATGCCTTTTTTCTTCAGACACCGTTGGATTTCTACATCGCAGCTGGACTTGTAGGAATTGTTATGGGCGGAATTCAGGCGCTTTCAAGGTCTACCTATTCCAAATTTTTGCCCGAAACCACGGATACCACCTCCTTTTTCAGTTTTTATGATGTGGCCGAGAAGATAGGAATCATTATTGGAACTTTTCTCTACGGCGCTGTGGCACAATTGACGGGAAGCATGCGAAACAGTACCATATTTCTGGGGATATTCTTTTTGGGCGGAATTATACTATTGCTTCGGGTAAAAAAAGTAGACCAAAGCGCATAAAAGAAAAGCCCCTACTTTTCAGTAAGGGCTTCGCCGTTTTTGATTGATGAGGTTTAGTTTGGTTACTAGCCTCTAGAGATATCTCCAGAGCCTGAACTTTTTGTATCGATTTTCTTAGGATTACCGCGGTAACTGATGTCCCCAGAGCCTGAAACTCTAGCGTTGATACTTTCATTGGCCGTAACGTTTACATCCGCTGAACCGGAAACGGTCGCAGTGACGAAATCGGCATTGAGGCCGTATGCATCGATATCTCCTGAACCAGAAACATTGATATCCAAATTGGTGGCTTTTCCATCCAAATCAATATCTCCTGAACCCGAAAGCGAGGCTTCAACTGATTCTGCTTCAATATCCAAGGAGATATCACCCGAACCTGAAATTCTGGTTTTAAAATTGTTGGCTTTCAAGGTGGTTTTGCCCACGATATCTCCAGAACCGGAAAGGGTTACGGCATTAACCGATTCCACTGGTACGCTTAGGAAAATACCAGAGTTCCAGTTTGATGGTTTAAGGTTAACCCCCTTTTCAACTTTAATGACCAATTTGCCATCTTTGACTTCGGTTTTGATGTATTCCAGAAGGTTGGATTCCCCTTTTAAAGTGATTTCCCCTTCGTCGCCATCCACAAGCTCTACATCGAACCAGCCCGCTAGCGCAATGGCATCATAGTCACCTACATTGCGTTCGATTGAGACAACATTTCCGTTGCCCTTTACTCTTTTGCCCCATTGTGCGCATGCACTTGCCGACAGGGAAAGGACTAGACTGAGTGCTATTAGTTTTTTCATAATTGTTGTTGTTTTTTGATTTTGATATTTATTTAGTTTTTGAAGAAGGTGACACCACCATATTCACTGTTAATGTACACTACATTTCCTGAATTATCGTCTCCGTAGTAACCGTTATAATATCTTTCTGAGGAGCGTACCTTACTCACCTGGATTTCCCAATCGTCTTTTCCGCTTACCCCTGCATACTCGGTTGTGATTTCAAAATCGAAATGGTAATCTGGGTCGTATCCAATCTTGATGCCCGTATAATCGGTTCTGATGTTTACATCCCCTGCATCTGGTGCCAATCTACCAATTTTAATGGACCCATAATCGGAGGTTAGTTTTACATCACCGTGCACATCTCCAAGTTTGATACCGATATAGCTTCCGTTTCCACTGATGCTTTTCAACTTTTCAGCTTGAATAGACCCGTAGTCACTGGCGTAATCCAGGTTTTCCATGTCTTTGATAACGGCATTGGTGTAATCGGTTCTCAAACTTAGGTTTCCAGCTTTTTCGATGGTAAATCCAGAATAATCTGCAATGATTTGCCCGCTGTTGATATAATCAAAAGTTGAGCGAGAGGTGTAATCAAAACGGAGTTCGTTGTTTCTTCCGCGTAATTCGCCTGCTTCAATTTTTCCATAATCGCAGGCTATTTTAGCATGCCCATCGATTCGGTCAAGATAAATATGGCCATAATCATTGCTGAGATTGACACTATTTTTTACCGGGAGCTTGATGGTGTAGTTCACCTGAACATTAACGTTTTTCTTCTTGTTCCACTTCCATCCCCAGTTGTCTTTTTGTCCAAATAGGGTTCGGGCGCTAACCATGCTGGAAGAACTTTCAAAGTCTACGTCAATTTCATTCAAGCGGTCAATCACTCTTTCTTCGTTGTTGCCATTGGTTTTGATACGGACTTCGATGACAATCCGGTCTTCGTTCCAAGAAGTCAAGTTAAGGTTCCCATAGCTGTTCCTTACTTTGAACAGGGCGTCGGAGTTTACCTTGAATTCTTTTTTAATGGTTTTCTCTTTGGTGTACTTTCCGTTCAGCCCCCCTTTGTTGGCCAATAGGCCCAAGGGTGCCAATAGGGTCACCATGAATAAGGTCTTATATAGTAATGTTTTCATCATTGTACGTTTTCAGTTTTTTAATGTTTTCAATATTGTCCATGACTTCCCGTAGCAAGTCAATTCTTGTTTTGAAATTTATGATCATGGCATTCATGATTATTTTGCTGTCGCCTCCGTTGACCAACTCGCGTTCGAGCGTTTGGTAATCCGAGGCCAATTTTTGGAGTTGGACCATGGTATCCTCCACCAACTTCGCGGTTTCGGGCGATTTGGCCTCATTCAACTCCTGTATT
>JBCBCH010000228.1:0-4688 GCA_038530835.1 Bacteroidota bacterium
CCTTAAACTACATTCCCACCGTAGGCTCTTTGATAGCCACCTTTCCTTAGTGTTGGTTCAAATGGCTTTTGGTCCTATGCGTCATAAACCTCGTCAACATCTCCATTTTCGGATAAAAGTATGGCTACACCTCTGGTGCTCTCGAATTGAGAAAACACGATTAGCATCACTACGGTAATTGGTGTGCTCAGCAACATTCCGGTGATGCCCCATATTTGGCCCCAAACTACCAAGGCGAGAATGGTAACCAATGGGGAGAGGTTTAAGGATTTACCCATGATTTTGGGCTCCAACACATTGCCAATGAACCATTCAGCAAGTCCAAGTCCCGCTAAAATGATGATAAAAGGCTTTACATCTCCAAACTGTATTAAGCTAAAAAACGCTGGAAACAGGGTGGCTATCAAAGAGCCTACGGTGGGAATGTAGTTTAAGGCGAACATTAAAAAGGCCCAGAAAAAGGCAGCATCAACGCCCATGATGCTTAAAAAAATATATCCGACCAAACCCGTTAGCAGGCTTAGATATGTTTTTAGGCGAATATAGTCGCTGAACGTTTCGTTTATTCTCGATAACATGGCAGATACTTTCTCATATTTTTCAGTACTGTCAAATAGTTTTTTGATTTTTTCAGAGAGGCTGGCTTCTTCAGAAAAGAGGAACACGGCATACAGAACAATCATGACCAAATCCCCTAGGGCTCCTGACAAGGTATCGGCTATGCTCCCGAGAACTCCGGAGTAATCAAATCCCTCCAAAGATTTGGTTATTTCCTGCCCCAAATCAATTTGAAAGGTGGAATTTATCTGATTCAAAACGCTATCCAGATTGGCTTTATAGGTTTCGCTGTTGGCCAAGAGGGATGATATGTTTTCAGTAATGAGTCGTGAGATGGCACTTACGCCAAAAACGATGATTACGAAAATAAACGTATTGATAAGCCAATTGGGCACGCGTTTTTTAAGAAATGGGATTTTGTGCAGTACGTTTTTAAAGTATCGCCCCAAAAACCAAAGAATAATGCCGTAGACAAAAGGGATAAGAATGCTTTTGGCGAGAATGAGTAGGGTGAGTACTCCTCCAATTCCGATGACTGAATAGGCTAATTTTTTCATGAATTGGGTTTAGCTAAACTCATTGATTTTCGTGGTGCTTTTTGCTGTTCAAAAAATAAGATAAAGCCAAAATGATGATGCCATTGGCAATTCCATAGCCCAATAATTCTTCTTGACCATCCCAAGTAACCGCACGCCCCATAAAAGAAATGCCCATAACCACTACAATGACCTTGACCAGCATCCCTTTAAGATTATCAAAGTCCTTTATTTGCAGCCATTTTGGAAGGTCTGGAATGGGGGATACGAATAGTTCAAATATGCCAATAGAGGTAATAAAAATGCTAAAGCTCAGCAATATTAAATCCAATATACCCATGGCCTGGGAAATCACATTGGCTTCACCTGCTGAAAAGTCCAAGATGTTATGGATAACGTGAGCTCCTTCAACAAAGGCATAGATGGTTACGGAAAGCCCAAGAATGAACAAACTTATGGAGGAAACCAGACCTATCCCCTTAAATACATACTTCAATGCCTTCATATGGATTCAGTTCTGAGGGAAATTGCTCTTCCAATCATTGCGCTGGAGTTTGGAATATGTAAAACAAATATCCGCTATTCACGATTAGCATGTCTTAATCTAAATTAAGAAACAAGCCCATCGTTCTTTGCAATTGGCTCTGTGTTATAAGAAGCTCTTTTGGGTTCCAGCTTGATATTCGAAAGCATTTGTGCTTTGTTCGTATCCGTTTACCCTTTCCTCAAATAATGCCTTATCAAATCCTTCAAGTGCTGCAGGACTTTCCCTAACAGGGTTCATAGTTCGGCTATAGGTTAAATTGTCCAAGTCGTAGCGCTGTTCAAACAAAGCAGGTAAAAAGTTTTCGAATACACCCACTTCTATGGCATTATGGGTCAACCAAGCTTCCCAGAATTCCGTTCCGAAATTCCCGACCACTTTTTTGGTGATTTTTTTGGCAATAAAGTTTTGTTTATGTGATCCCGCCACGACTTCATAATGATAATGTGCTCCAATTATCGTGCTACCCTCGTATACATCTTTAAAACTTATCCGAAGCGACATCATCGGGCCAATCAGCGGAACACTTTTTCCCATGCACCAACCATCGTTTTCGCAGTAATATATCGTCAGTTCTTGGTCCACGGGATATTTTTGTCCGTACTTTTCATATTGCATGACTTCCTTGATTTGAATTTTGGCCCCAGTCCGAGAAGTGTTGTTTGGTCCTAACTTTCCTTTTAGTTCGGCGCTCACATGATCGGATGGATGCCATAACAAATAGCCCGGGACTTTTTGCCCTTCGTATCCAGGAATGTCAATCAATTTTACGCTTAGTTTTGGAAAATGTTTAAACCACCAGTAAATCATTTCGGTGGTTACCCCACGAAGCAAAGAGTGCTCCAAAACCACACAGATTTGATTGGACTTGTTCCGAAGCACTTTAAAGTGGGTGGATGACACGGGTTTTAGTTCCCAACCAAAGTCCCTCGGCTTCGGTACATTAAGTTTTTGTGATTGGCTCATTTTCGTTGATTTTGCAATCGATTATTAAGAAAACCAATTGGTTCAAGGTATGTTATAAATGTAGCAGGTTGAAAAATCAAAAAAATTGACTTTGTTAAAGATTTTTCTATTGTTTTTTTTATAATATCATCGAAAATCTTCCTAGGTATAGACGCCATAAACCAACGAACCTATGATGGACCAATCTAGATATCATCCTGAAAACAAGCTCATCCAATTTTTCAAAAAGCATGGAAAAGAGCGATTGGCCAAACCATCTGAATGCGTTATCGACATTGGAGAACGGTGCGACAGGGCCTTTTTGATACTGGAAGGCGGTTTTGTTTGTCAGAATTATAGTGCAGAGGCAGATAGATTAAAAACCATCAACTTTCATTTAAAAACCTTTCATCCCATAATGACGGTGATACACAGTTTTTATAGTGAAGCAAGTTCCGATTGCCAGCTGAAGGCCATAATGAGGTCTAAAGTGCTCTCTGTCCAAAAACGGGCTATTGAAAGGGAAATGGAAAAAGATAAATCTTTACGGGAAACCTATGTACAAGAAACTATATATGCCCTTTTGGCCATCAACGAATTCCATACCAAACTCATAACATTGAACACCAAAGCCATGTATCACTATTTGACGATAAGTCATGGAGAAATCGTCCAAAAAATACCTGCCAAGTACATTGCAGAATTTATGGGTGTTTCGGCGGAATGGTTAAGTAGAATTCGGTAAGGTTGGGTCGAACGCAAGTCGAAATGTATGGCTTGTGCTTTACAAAGCAAAAAAACAAAATAAAAGGAGCAGTTGAAAAACTGCTCCTTTTATTTTGTTTGTGTGATATTCCTTAATCCAAAAAATGAACATTTCCTGGGGTATAGGGAGCACCAAACTCCTTTAATTTCTTTCTAAAGGCGTCAAATTTGTTGTTAACCAAATTCTTCGATTGGGCGTAGACAGGAGCGAATTCTTCTTTGGCAATGGCAAATGTGTTTTTATGCGTTTCCGTAGGTGCACCTGTGGAGTGGCCTTGTTCGTAAACTAAATAGCCAATGCGGTTGCCAATGGTCGGGGGTTTGTCTATATCCAACCTCGAAGCAATTCCATCCCAACTGATTTTCTTTTGTAGCGCTGAAATTTCCGAATCCAATGCTTTCCATTCTTTCATCAATGCGATGTGCTGGGTCGGGGTGCGTTTAATCGCCTCTTTCATATAGCGTAGCTCATCGGATAACTCTGAAAGTGAATTTTGAACACTGCCCACTTTGCCTGAAAGTTCGTTCACCTCTTGCTGAAATTGCGCTAAGGCTTCCCTGTCATCCGCAGGGAGTACTGTATTTTTCAATGGGACAATCTTAAAAGAAACCGCTTGGGAAAGTGGCGTTTCCACTTCATTCACGATTTTGGAAAGGGCAACCGTATAGGTCCCTGGAGGAACCAAGCCCCCTATGTCTTCCCCACCAAACGGATTGTAAAACGGAGGATTGTAAAAACTGATGGGTTCTTGGGAAGCGTATCGTAAATCCCAATGCATTCGCTTTAGGCCGGCCTTGGGACCTGTAAACAGCTTTCGAACAATAGCACCGGTATTATCCGTAACGGTCAACACCAGTTGTGGGTCCATTTCCGCAGCTTCCTCACTTAAGGTTTCATAGGTGGGATAAGGATTGTCCTTGCCATCCTTCGCGAAATCCTTGGTGCTTTCCTTGCGTAGGTCTTCTTGCGTTTTAATATCGTCTTTGAGATACCAGGTGAAAATAGCCTCGGCTCCTAAGTTATCTCCGATGAAGAAATTATCTCCCATAAACGCTTTGTCCGGTAAACCGAGGGGATAGGATGACTCAAATTGAAGGGCGTCACGCACCGCGAACAAGGTGGCTTCATTGTCCAATTTGGGTTGTAGATTCCGAAGACTGGAGTAATCATCCAACACATAAAAGCCCCTTCCGAAAGTACCCAAGACCAAATCGTTATGTTCCTCTTGAATGGCAATATCGCGAACCGCAATAGGAGGTAGACCACCTTTTAATTGTTTCCATTCACTTCCTTGGTTATCCGAAAAGAACACGCCGAATTCGGTACCTGTAAACAATAA
>JBCBCH010000228.1:4698-4984 GCA_038530835.1 Bacteroidota bacterium
TTTTATCCGTATGGTCTTCTTCAAAAGCATAAGTGGATCCTCGCTCAGGTAAGTTATTGGTTATCGCCGTCCATGAGTTTCCTTTATCTCTACTCATCAAAACATAGGGTTTTAAGTCTCCGTTTTTGTGGTTATTGAAGCAGGCATAAACCACATTTTCATCGTGTTTTGAAGCGAAAACGGCGTTCACATAGGTTCTGTTTGGTACTCCAGGAAAGCTTGAAACCTTGCGCCAATTATTCCCACCATCCTCGGTGATTTGTATCAGGCCGTCATCGGTACCAAC
>JBCBCH010000229.1:0-4979 GCA_038530835.1 Bacteroidota bacterium
ACCGAAGACAAACCTTGGTTTACGTAGTTGGCCATATTGGCGAGATTGGAAAGCTTATTGGGTTCCTGTCCGTAGGCAACATCGGTTTCAAACGCCCACGAAGCGTATTCCTGACTTTGGTTCTCCAATTGAATTTGTTTCTCGGGAAGTCCATTGGGCCAGATTTGCCCATACAACTCATCCGGGTGTAAAAAGGTCAAGATTTGTTGTTGCTCAAACTTTAAAAAGGACGCCAAAGGGTCTAGAAAATCCTGCTGGAGTTTTTCAACGACATTATAGTAATACTGGGCTTCAGGATTGGAGCGTATCAATAAGTCCAATTGAGGATTCCCCAACAACGAAGCGCTGATTCCATTCGCAGCTTCAAAAGATGTCTTCGCCTCTTGTAGTTGTTTGTTTTCCAAACTGTCCAATGGGTAATAAGGTACCTTGACCTTGAATCGCGGCATGAATTCCGACCTACCCAAATCATTGAAAAATTGGTCTATGCTGGCGTATTGTGCGGCATTTTGTTCCAAAAGCCGGTACATGACCATTTCCTCTGGATTAAAATCCGAATCCTGCGCGGAGAGGTACCATTCCAACACCCTGAGGTACCGTTGGTCCAAAACAATTTGGGTATCCCGTTTCAAGGTTGCATCAAACAAAGGGAAAGTCTGATTCCCTTCTGATGTGGTTTTCTCTATTTTTTCCAAAAGTCCATTGGTGAAAAACCAGTTTTCTGCTGGTTCACTTTCGGTATCGGAATAGACTACCCAAACGTCATGAGCAAAACCATTTCGTAAAAAACGCCCCACCAATGAGCTGGAATCATTTTCAATACGAAAACTTTTTTGGGGAACACCTTTGTCATATGAAATCTGACTCTGGAAAAGTACTTTACTGACTTCTGAATTGTCAACTTCAGCAATTTTATAGGTCCAATCCCCGTCAGGTTTACCTTGGGACAAATTCCCAAAAGCATCATGTTGTACCCCGCTTACGTTGATACGGTACTGATAGCCTACTACCTGACTGGCTTGGTTTGAGGAGAACTCCCCAAACTGGAACTTCCAAAATCCAGTAGGAAATCCGTTATCAAACGCACCGGAAAAAGAAAAGAAGCTGTCCTTTTCCTGCAACAAGGCGTTTACGTTTGATTTGTACATCAAAAACGACCCATTTGGAATGGAATCACCATCAACAATTATGAAAGGATATTCAGCTGTCCCGGTATAGCCACCAGCAGTGAGGTTGCCAGAAAAAAGTTGGGTTTGCCCAAAGGTCGTTCCTGAAAAAAACAAGAGCAACAGCGTATATAGAATACCTTGGGATAGTTTGTTTTTCGGTTTCATACAGTGTTAGGTACGATATCGAATCCAAATACAAGTTGGATGGACATCAAAACATACCCCTTACTTACGTATGAAACCTGAATTCGGTCTACAAAAGGCTAAAAAAACTTAAGGAAATGTTCAGAAACTTATGGACAGGTAGTTTTTACACTAAACGTATCAGCTGCTTCAAGCGCATCGTTGAACGACATGTCACTATGAAAAAGTATGAAACGGTCTATCCCATGGAAGCTAGAACGTGCTGAAACCTCCATTGTATAAATGCCTGGGGTATCAAAGGTCACAAAGACGTTATGGGCATCATTATCAGAAGTGGAAGACTGCCATTTGAAGTCGTTGTTGTTTCCACTACGGTAAATTTTGAACCACCCGTCTGCAGAACTCCCTTCAGGATTGGGTGTTTTACCCGTTCCCTTGGGGTAGACGATACTGGCTCCGTCATCTTTAGAACCGAAAAAATCCGCTGCATCGTCAAAGCGCAACCATGAATCGTTATGCTCGCTCCCTTGGTTTCCTTGGCGGAATGAGGAATTCCAAACAAATCGATAGGTACCGGTTTTGGTAATAGCGATTGGGAAAACCACTAGACCATTTCCAGGTTGCCCCAAGGTTTGATTACCTACCCATACACGGTAGCCCTGTCCAGATGTGCCACTGGCATCATTGCGCAATTCCCAATCCGAGTCAAATTCATTGTCTTCGAACTCCACGGACACTAATCCATCTTTTTCTGCAAAGAAAAACGATACTTGACTGGGGCATTCTTCCGAACTTTCTTCATCAGAACTTTCTTCGTCGGAGCCTTCATCTTCGTCTGGGGACTCTTCTTCCGAAGCTCCCTCCTCCTCAAGTTGCTGTAAAACTTCCTGCAAGTCTTCATCACCACCACAAGACCATAGGGTCAGTGCAAACAATAGTAGTAAAGAGAAGAGAAAACGACTTATTTGGGATAGGGTTAAGCGATTTGGGCGCATAATACTTTTTTGCGCTAACGCAGTTTTTGTAGTATTTGTTTTACCGAAACAATTTTATTCGATGAAATACGACTATAACATCGAAAATTCTATGGGCACCTACTGTTCTTGATAGAAATCCTCGAAAGTTTTGCTTGTCTTAAAATCATCCGTAAGGACCTTGTATACCATTAAAACGACAAGCACTTGTCCTATCAAGGTAAGAAAGAAAATAAGCCCAAAACTGACCGGCAGTGTAGATAAAAGCACCAAAATAAAAAGGAAAAAGGTGGTAAATGCCACCAAACCCATCGCTGTAATTTTCATATGAATTCAGAGTTTAAGGATTGGTTTGTCCCCTACTTGGCAAGGTTGTTTTGTTCTTCAACATGCCCCGTATACGTAATAGGAAAGCGATGCGAGCTTCTTACCCGAAAATATCCTTTTCCGTCTGGGTAAATCTCTCCTCGAACGGTGTACGATTCGCGTTTATCCCGCATTTTGAATTGGACTTTGTATTTATCCTTTTCGGGTGTAACGCGCATCTCACGCATTACATCATTCACGTTGATACCGGTATCTATTTCATTATATCCTGATATTAGCTGACGTTCACCGGCATATGCTAAACTACAGATTACGGAATCTCCCTTTATCTGCAGAAAATTGCCTTGCCCATTAAGATCAAGTATACCCGCATTGCTTCCAATCGGCAGCAACCCTGAATCCGCAACGTTTCCATAGGCATTGCTTACTGTAGGTTTCGCCGCTTTGGCGACAAAATACAGAGTTTCATCTTCGGTAAAGGGGTTCGGCATATTCTCGTTGGATACGGTCTCAATGTTCTTGGAAGTAGAACAGCCAACCACGATAAGGACTGTAACCACCGAAATCCATAAAAGCTTGATTTTCATAGTGTCTTTTTCTTGAAGATACTTCTTTTTGAAGGAATACTTCAGCCCTTTAACCTTTATATAAGAAACTATTGTGGGCTATCCGATTTCAATTTCTTGTACTTTCTGGCATAAAAAACAACGAAAAGCAGTCCCGTACAGGTAGCCAAGGCACAAGCAAACCAAACATTTGGAATTTTGGCTATCTCACCTTGGTAGTACCAGCCTGAAAGCAAAGCCCCTAATCCAATTCCGACCTCTAAGCCTATGTACATGGTCGCCATGCCCCTACCCTTTTCATGGGGTTTGCTCAAATCAATGGTCCAAGCGTTTAGCGCAGGGGAAATACTCCCTGCCGCAAAACCATATAATCCCGCCGCGAAAAGTAAACCTGTGGGTGTTCTAGCCACGCCCAAATACAAATTGGTCGCCAAAAGCATCAACAATCCTATAAAGATTACCGTGGTTCTCCCGTAACGGTCCGAAAAGGAGCCCGCGGCAAAACGAACCAAAAGAGAAGCCAAAGCAAACACGATAAAAAACGTCCCTCTATTTTCAACGCCCAAATGTCCACTCCAATCGGGGATTAAAGTCAAAACTACCCCTAAGGACACATAGGTAAACACGGTAACTATTCCAGCAGGTAGGGCATCTCTACTAAGAATTTCCTTTCTGGAGATTTTCAGTGTGCGCCATGAAAACGGTTTTCTTTCCTTCAAAGTTTCCGGTAAGCGCCATAGCAGAAGCATGGACAAAAGGGCCATGGTTGAAGAAGTCAAGAAGAGTCCAACATAGTCGAAATACAAACGCACAAAACTCCCTATGGCTGGACCAATGGCCAACCCAATGCTAAACGCTATGCCTTGTATCCCCATGGCTTCCCCTAGACGTTCCCTTGGGGTAACATCGGCAACGTAAGTAGACGTCGCCGTTGGAGTAAAACCCGTGGAAAAACCATGGATGAGCCGAAGCAACAAAAACCCAAATACGGTCAGCCAAAGGGTGTACAGCATCCCACATGCAATACAAACGATTACGCCGAATAACATTACAGGGCGTCTTCCTAATGTATCCGTCAGTTTTCCGCTGAAAGGACGCGAAAAACCAGCCGTAAGGGTAAATAATCCAATAATGAACCCAATATACTTCGCCCCACCCATGCTGGTCAAATAGGCTGGCAATTCTGGAATAAGCATATTGAAACTCGCGGAAAACAACAAAGATGCCAAGCAAACCGAAATAAAGGTTTTGGTATACATTTTTTGTCTTCCTCGCACCGCTTTATGGGATGAAATCACCGCCATGATTATTCATTACATTTACGTCACAAAGAAACCGTATCGCCTAGTTCGAAAAAAGGACATTTGTCCCGATTGAAAAATGATTCGTACCAATCCCAAATTACTGGCCTATTCGAAAGCACTTTTGGAAAAGGAATCTACCCAGGTTACCATCACCCACTACAAACGGAAGGATGAAATCATGGGGCAAGGACATCGATATCCCTATGTCGGAATCATTATCAAGGGTATTGTAAAATGTTTTATAAATGAAGCGAATGGAAAAGCGTTCATTCAGGAATTTATGACGGAAGGGATGGAGGTTGGTGAACTGGAATTTTTTGAGAAAGGAGGTGCTACCTGTTCCGTTGCCGCGGTGACCCCGGTTACTATTTTGGAAATCCCACACCAATTATTCAAAATGCTATTGGACAAAGAACTGACCTTCAATCGGTTGATTTTGGAATCATTGGCCGATAAAGTGCGGTATAAAGCACCACGACACGCTTTTCAAACTTC
>JBCBCH010000230.1:0-4976 GCA_038530835.1 Bacteroidota bacterium
TTTGTTTTCACTAAGTTGATTACCGGTGGATTTCGTATTGGGGTAAGTCAAAAATTGATGACCAAAGCCTTATCAAAAGCTACCCAACTCGACGAAGACGTGCTGGCTTACAAGCTTATGGGCAATTGGGACCCGAATACCATTTCTTTTGAGCAGCTTGTAATCGAAGAAAACGAAAGTGACTATCTCTCCAAACCGTACCCTTTTTATTTAGCCTATGCTATTGAAGAAGAAGTGTCCGGTTTGGGTGATGTCACGGAATGGTCCGCAGAACACAAATGGGATGGGATTCGCGCACAGGTCATTCTCCGCAACCAAGAAATTTTTGTTTGGAGCCGTGGTGAAGAATTGGTGACGGACAAGTATCCCGAATTTCAGGCTTTTATCGGCACCATTCCCGATGGAACTGTTTTGGATGGGGAACTCTTACCCTATCCCAATGGAGAAATTGGGACGTTCAACGATTTGCAAACCCGAATCGGCCGTAAAAATGTCTCCAAATCCCTTTTGGAAAAAACACCGGTTGTTTTAAAAGCCTACGACCTTTTGGAATGGAACGGTGAGGACATCCGGAGCAAAACGTATTTGGAACGTAGAGCATTGCTTGAAGGACTATTCAATAAGGTGGTTTCGACTCCGCTCAACCACCCTGAATCCTGCGAGTACATTGGAAAAGATAACGGGTTAACAGAGTCATGTCGAAACCACAATCCGGTCACTGAGCGGAGTCGAAGTGACCTTCCCTTACTACTATCTCAACGCTTACAATTCGAAAGTTGGGAAGCTGTGACTCAGGAGCGAAAACGCGCCCGAGAAATGCGCAGTGAAGGTTTGATGCTAAAGCACAACCATTCCCCCTATCAAGTTGGACGAAAAAAAGGGGACTGGTGGAAATGGAAAGTAGAACCGTTGACCATTGATGCGGTGCTCACTTATGCCATGCGCGGACACGGACGACGCAGCAATCTATTCACCGATTATACCTTTGCGCTTTGGGATACCAACGAACAAGATGAAAAGGAGTTGGTCACCTTTGCCAAAGCGTACTCTGGACTTACGGACGCTGAGTTTCGCGAAGTGGACGCTTGGATAAAGAAGCATACCTTGGAACGTTTCGGTCCAGTGCGAAGTGTAACGCCCCATCATGTTTTTGAAATCGCCTTTGAAGGCATTGCGCATTCCAAAAGGCATAAAAGTGGAATTGCTACGCGCTTTCCTAGAATTTTACGCTGGCGAAAAGACAAAAAGATTGAGGAGGCGAATACTTTGGAAGACTTAAGGGCATTAATTCCGAATTCCGTGAAAACGGAATGAAGGAATCTGTCAAAAACGATGAAAAATGACAAAAGGATATTGCTACATTCTCACAAACAAAAACAAAACTGTACTATACATAGGGGCCACCAATGATTTGGAAAGAAGAATAGCAGAACATAAAAGTGGCATTCACCCCTACGCATTTACCAAACGATATAATTGTACATTATTGGTCTATTTTGAAACCTTTGATGACGTGCAAGATGCTTTCAGAAGAGAAAAACAGTTAAAAGCCGGAATTCGTAAACGCAAAGAAGCTCTGATAAATTCGATTAATCCAGAATGGAAAGACTTGTCTGAAAAATGGTTTGATAAGAACATAGTTTCGGAGTAACTTTTGGCAATTGTTAAACAGATTGCTTCGCTTTGCTCGCAATTATGAATCGTGATAAACTTTTTGAAATAGCCGAAAACTGGTTCCAACAACAAGGTTGGAAACCCTTTCCGTTTCAAAAACAGACTTGGAAGGCATTTTTGCAAGGAAAACATGGGTTACTGAATGCGCCCACGGGAAGTGGCAAAACCTACGCCCTATGGTTCCCGATTGTATTGGATTACATCAAACGGCATCCCGATTACAAAACCAAGCATAAAAAGGGACTCAAAGCCATTTGGATTACCCCGCTCCGGGCCCTGTCGCAAGAAATCAAACAATCTGCGGAACGGGTGGTAGCCGATTTGGAAACCCAAATGACGGTGGGCATCCGTACCGGGGATACTTCAACTAAGGAAAGAGCTAGGCAAAAGACCACCATGCCCGATTTATTGATTACCACTCCCGAAAGCCTACAACTTTTGCTTTCTTCAAAAGGGTATGACAAGGTGTTTAAAGATTGCTCTGCCATTGTGGTGGATGAGTGGCATGAACTGCTGGGGACCAAACGCGGCATTCAAATGGAGTTGGGCTTGTCTCGGCTTCGAACCGTGTGCAACAACTTGCGCATTTGGGGTATCTCTGCCACTATTGGAAATTTAGAACAAGGTCGAGAAGTATTGTTAGGACCCAATTCTGAAGCCTTGAAAAATTCGATTTTGGTGAAAGCCAATCTCGATAAAAAAATCACGGTAAAAAGTATCATTCCTGAGCAAATGGAAACCTTCCCGTGGCGGGGACATTTAGGGTTGCACTTGCTGGAAGAGGTGGTGCCTATCATCAACAATAGCAACACCACCTTATTATTCACCAATACGCGAAGTCAATGCGAAATCTGGTTTCAAAAAATATTGGAAAAGCATCCTGAGTATGCCGGTGAAATTGCCATGCACCATGGTAGTGTGAACAAAGAAACCCGACTTTGGGTGGAAGAGGCCATTCGAAATGAAAGCCTAAAGGCAGTGGTCTGCACGTCGAGCTTGGATTTGGGGGTGGACTTTGCTCCCGTGGAAACCGTTATTCAAATTGGAGGCCCTAAAGGCGTTGCCCGGTTTTTACAAAGGGCCGGGCGCAGTGGCCATAGACCCGGTAAGGAAAGCGTAATTTACTTTTTACCCACCCATGCCATGGAACTCATTGAAGCTTCGGCACTTCAGGTGGCGGTGTGCGACAATGCGGTGGAAGACCGCCTTCCCTACCTTAACAGCTACGATGTTTTAGTGCAATACCTCACTACACTTGCGGTTTCGGATGGGTTTTATCCCAATGAAATCTTTCCCGAAATCAAACAGACCTTTTGTTTTCAGGGTATCACTGAAGACGAATGGCAATGGTTATTGAATTTTTTGGTCATGGGAAGCCAAAGCTTGAAATCGTATGACGAATACAAGAAAGTAGAGGTTGAAGAAGATGGTAAGTTCAAGGTGAACAGTCGCGCTATTGCCATGCGCCATCGTTTTCAAATTGGAACGATTGTGGGCGATGCTTCCATTGCCGTGCGGTATCAAAAAGGAGGTTACATTGGTTCCATAGAGGAATATTTCATTTCCAAGTTAAAGGCTGGGGATGTCTTTACCTTCGCAGGTCGAAATCTGGAATTTATTCGCATGAAAGGGATGCAAGCACATGTTCGCAATTCCACCAAACGTACCAACAAAGTCCCTTCCTGGATGGGGGGGCGTTTGAGTTTTTCGGCCCAAATGTCCGCACTGTTGCAGCAAGAAATGTACACCGCCGACCTTGAAAATAAGGCGCAATCCGACGAGATTAAGGCTTTGTTGCCCATGTTTACCAAGCAACGCGAAGAAAGTATTGTTCCCAAACCCGACGAGTTCCTTATCGAGACCTTTAAAACGCGAGACGGCTACCATCACATTTTTTATCCTTTCGAGGGGCGGGGCGTGCACGAAGCGATGAGCAGTTTGCTTTCATATCGGATAGGTTTGTTGATGCCCATCACTTGCTCTTTGGCTTTTAATGATTATGGTTTTGAAATGCTATCGGATAAACCCATCGATATCCAAGCGGTGTTGGACAACAATCTTTTCACTTCGGAATATATGCTATCCGATTTGCAGAAAAGTTTAAACTCCAATGAAATGGCACGACGTAAGTTCCGTGATATTGCGGTCATCAGCGGAATGGTATTCACGGGTTACCCGCAAAAAGGGATTAAAATGAAACACCTGCAAAGCAGTTCGCAATTGTTGTTTGATGTGTTTCGGGATTTTGAATCAGACAATCTCATGTTTCAACAAGCCTTTACCGAAACTTTTGAACATCAATTGGAAGAAGGCCGTCTTCGCTTGGCTTTGGAACGTATCGCCAAGCAAGAGATTGTTTGGAAACAATGCGAGCGCCCCACACCTTTTTCATTCCCCATTATTACGGATAGACTACGCGAAAAACTCTCCAACGAAAAACTGGCAGACCGCATTAAGCGGATGACGAAGATTTTGATGAAGTAGTTTAATATGATTTCATATCAAATTAGGACAACTAGTTAAAATGGATATTGAGGTGCGAGAACTGCAATTTGTTTACTTATTTGTAATGTAAAACCAAAACAGTATTGATATTACTAATATTACAATTAAGAATACTCGATACGGATTTCGCTTTCGTTGAATAAGAACTGTATTCAAATTTTGATTTTTGGATTTAGTTTCAATTGAAAAATTACGTTCGTATTCTTTAATGGTCTCATTATCTCTTACTAATGTTTTTACTTTACCCCAGAGAACATCCGAAGGTATCACAATATGCTCATTTCCCTCATCATCAAAATAAATGACCCTTATTTCATTATCTCCTTTGTTGATTACAACTCTTTCCCTAGTTGAGATAGTTATGGGATTTGACAAATTTTCATACTTTCCAGTTTGAATCTTCTCAATAAAATCTTTGGCTTCTTTAAGTCCAATTTTTGTTTTATTGAGAATTAATTTGATAGCTTCAATTTTCTTATCTTGAGTTAACAAACTAACTATCTCAGTTGTATCCAACTCCACATTATTTATAATTATTTTACGATTTACCACAATCTCATTTTTTAAATCATATTATTTTGTGATACTTGTTTAGAGTTATCACCTTAGCTTAAGCGAGGAATCGTTTTTATGAAATCCGTCTTCAGATGGGAATAGTTGCTCAACGATTGATTGAATTTCTAGATTTTATCCGTCAATTCAAAAGAAGTATTTATCAATTACACTTATGCCTTTTGGATAAAATCTAGAAATTCAATCAATCGTTGAGCAACTATTCCCATCTGAAGACGGATTTC
>JBCBCH010000231.1:0-4966 GCA_038530835.1 Bacteroidota bacterium
TCCCGAACAGGGAAGTTAAGCCCGTTTGCGCCGATGGTACTGCCACACCAGGTGGGAGAGTAGGTAGCCGCCTCCTTTAAACCCTCCTTAGTCTCAATGACTTCGGAGGGTTTTTTTATGACCGAATGTCAGGTCTTGGGAATTCCTAAAATTCATATCTTTCCCTATGACCCATATAACTGCAAAGCATTATGGTGCGGTAGCCTACGTGTTGCTGACCTTTTTCTTCATTTCTTTTTTGACCAATATCCTAGGAGCATTGAACCCTAGTGCTTCAGAAAGCTTTCAGCTCAACAAAACCATGGTTTCTTTCTTACCCTTTGCTTTCTTTTTGGCGTATGGGGTAATGTCGATTCCTGCGGGACTGCTGCTTGAACGAATAGGACAAAAGAAATTGTTACTTATTGCCTTTCTTCTGGCATTTATGGGTTCATTATTGTTTGTGTTGTTGCCCACCTTTACGTTCTTTTTAATTGCCTTGTTTACTATTGGTTGTGGTATGGCCATTTTGCAAGTAGTCGTAAATCCTTTACTACGAATAGCAGGAGGGGAAGAGAATTATGCGTTTACCTCAGTTTTAGGACAACTGTGTTTTGGGCTAGCTTCTTTTATTGCTCCCTTGGTTTATTCTTGGCTGATTATGAACATGGAAGAAGCAGAGATGACAAATCAATATTCAACCACTTTTTTTGGGCATTTAATTGAGGCGAATGTAAGTTGGATAAGCATTTATGGAATTTTTGCGGTTTTGGCCATGCTTTTATTGGGTGTTACTTTGTTGATGAAACTCCCTAAGGTGTTTCAAAACGAAGAAGAAAAACTGGGAGGTATCGGCATGTTTCAGGAACTGTTGAAGTCTAGAACCGTGGTTCTCTTTTTCCTTGGGATTTTCGCCTATGTGGGAATCGAGCAAGGCATTTCGTTTTGGATATCCAAGTTCTTACAGCAATATCATGGATTGGATTTTGAAACTGTTGGTGCAACTGTTGTATCCAATTTTTGGGGTTTGATGACGGTTGGAGGTGTTGCGGGCTTGGTACTTTTAAAGTTCTTCGATAGTAAGTTGATTATGAAATTATTCACTTTGCTAACCCTTCTAAGCTTTTTAGGAGCGGTCTTTGGCTCTGTTGACTGGGCCATATATGGTTTTCAGGCTTGTGGCTTCTTTATGGCAGTCATGTATCCGATAATCATCTCCTTGGGTTTGAATTCCCTTGAGCAACATCATGGTACTTTCGCGGGAATTCTAATGACTGGAATAGTAGGTGGTGCAATCTTTCAACTTCTTATTGGTTTTTTAAGTGACATTACTTCTTTACGCATCGGAATCCTATTTAACTGTATAGGTTTGTTGTACATCCTTTTCCTTGCGTTTTGGGCCAATCCACTTATTGAAAACAAAAAGTTCAGAAAGTAATTGTGATATTCTTTCAATTAAAGTAAGTTAAATACTACAATTTTATATCTTTAGTTGGTCTCAACTTACAAAGTCGTTCCCCCGAACCTTTGAAAGTGCTATGGTATTCAGTAGTTAACCAAAACACTAAATACCATGAAGAAAACTTTACTCTTATTATCCGCTCTTTTCACGACGGTTTTTGTTTCAGCACAATCGTGCAATTGTGATGTGACCCTAACCGGTTTGTCGAGTACGACCTTAAATCTGGTTTGGGCTTCGCAAGTCAGTTATTCTCCTGGGGATACCATTTGTATTCCGGCAGGGAATTATGCTGGAATTCGATTTTATGACTTTGAAGGAACCGCGGGTAACCCCGTCGTATTTAAGAATTGTGGGGGTCAAGTCGTATTGAACGAAACGGCCTATTCTGCTTTAGAATTTAAAAACAGTGAATACATCCACTTAACAGGCTCGGGTGATAGCGGTTATACCTATGGGATAAAGATTACAGGAACGGGTTCTTGGTCCATGGGAGTGGTGCTCAGCGCACTTTCTACAGATGTAGAAATTGACCACGTTGAAGTGGCTTCCGCAGGTTTTGCTGGATTGATGGCGAAAACAGACCCGGATTGTAGTAAGCCTGATACTTGGAGGTCCAACGGTTTTGTGATGAAAAACCTGAACATCCACGATAACTATATCCATGATACGGGCGGAGAAGGAATGTATATTGGATTTACTATCGGCTATAAGCTGGATGGTGGCAGAAATTGCAGCGGTACTTCAGTTTATGGTCATTGGCTTGAAAATGTAGACGTTCATCACAATATAGTTGAGAACACCTGTTGGGATGCCATTCAAGTAAATTTGGCACATTTGGACGCCAAAGTGCGGGACAATGAAATCTACAACTATGGAACCGACGGCCGCTGGGGGCAAGCCTTTGCGATGAGTTTAGGAGGCGGTACCTATGAGGTGTATAACAACTACATTGAGAATGGACCATTTGAGAAAGGTTGGGGTATGCAAATCATCAATGGAGAGAGCGGCACCAAAGTGTTCAACAACATTTTCGTGAAACCTAAAATGCACGGTATTTTTCTGCATCATCGTCATGAGTTTGTTGATGATACAGAAGGATACTATATCGCAAATAACACCATCATTGAGCCTGAACGTGCCGGAGTGCACTATAATACTACGGTCTTGCATCCCGTCGACCCTGCAGATTTACATCGAAACCAAAGCGAAGTACCAACCCATTTCGTAAATAATTTGGTCGTAGACCCAGGTTATGACTTTGAAGGCGGTAACACTTGGAAACAAAATCAGGAAAGCTATTTTGATTTTAACGAACGGGCCACAAGGGATAGTTTACTAACCAATATCCATCACAATATTATGACGCGTCAAATCGATACCTTAGGTTTGGAAGATGCGCTAATGAACGATTACCGGCCTGCAACGGACAGCTCCGCAGTGGTCAACGTAGGAGATGATTTGACCAGCTGGGGCATCACTTTTGACAAGGATGACGCCGCACGGCCTTCAGGAACGACCTTCGATATAGGTGCTTTTGAGTTTCAATTCTCGGTACCCCTGCGGGCTCAGATTCCAGAAGAAATTGAAACCTATGATGTGATTTTGGAGGAAACTCCCAAAACCATCTTTTATCCGAATCCGACCTATTCCACCTTTCGAATGGATAACAGCCAATACGAAACGGTTCAACTTCAGTTGATTTCTGTGGATGGAAAAGTGGTTTACCGTGGAGAATACCGCATGGGCACTGACTTCAATGTGGAGGAATTCACAAAAGGGATGTATTTCCTTAAAATGACGACGGTAGAGAAAACCGAAGTACATCGATTATTGATACGCTAACAACTCTCTTGATATATTTTAGTTAAGGGGTTTTTTAAAGCTACTACAGGGTCAAACTGAACTTGATTTAGTTTCTGAAAAATCTAGGAATAGGGTTTAAAGATTCTGAAATGAATTTAGAATGACATTGTTACGAAACTTAAAACACCCCTTTTATATTCGAGGTAAATCACCCTCCCCTTTTAAGGGTAATTGCGAAACACCCATTAAATATTTGTCCACATGGTGCGCCGCCTGTCTACCTTCGGATATGGCCCAAACAATTAGGGATTGACCACGACGTTGGTCCCCGGCAACAAAAATACCTGGCACATTGGTCTCATAATTTTGAGCGGAAGCTTTGACGTTGGTACGCGCGTCCATCTCCAAGCCAAGTTGTTGCGCTATGACGGTTTCAGAACCAGTAAAACCCAAGGCAAGTAACACCAAATCGCAAGGCCATTCCTTTTCCGTCCCTTCGATTTCTTTCAAAATGGGGCGTTTGCCTTTTTGGGGAACCCATTCCACTTCGACTGTTTTTAAAGCTCTCAAGTTACCTTCGTCATCTCCAACAAAAGCCTTTGTGGCGATACTGAATACCCTAAGCCCTATAGCACAGTATATACTGGAAAACTGGGAACAAGAATTGAGCAAGTTCATAAAAGTGTTCCCTGAAGAGTATCGACAAGCCCTCATTAGACTCGAAAAAGAAAGCGTTCAACCTCAAGATTAAGAAAGATGGGAAAGATTACAGGATTTATGGAGTTTGACAGAAAGGTTGAGGCCTACAAACCTGTCGACGAGCGAATTCAGAACTATAAGGAGTTTACCGTTCCGCTCAATAAGGAGGAAATGGGCGAACAAGGCGCCCGTTGTATGGATTGCGGGATTCCCTTTTGCCATAGTGGTTGTCCTCTTGGCAATTTAATCCCGGATTTCAATCACGCGGTATATCAAGGCAAGTGGGAAAAAGCTGCAAGAATTTTGCATTCCACAAATAACTTTCCTGAGTTTACGGGCAGGTTGTGCCCTGCACCTTGCGAAGAGTCTTGTGTTTTGGGCATCAATGCGGACCCAGTTTCCATTGAGAACATCGAAAAAAATATTGTTGAAACTGCTTTTGAAGAAGGTTGGATTACAGCCAATCCACCTGCCAAACGAACGACTAAAAGTATCGCCGTTGTTGGGTCTGGTCCTGCTGGTTTGGCGGTCGCACAACAGCTGAATCGCGCTGGACATGGGGTTACTGTTTTTGAAAGAGATGAAAAAGTCGGTGGCTTATTGCGGTATGGCATTCCTGATTTCAAAATGGAAAAAAATATCATCGATAGAAGGTTGGAAGTTTTAGAAGCGGAAGGCATCCAGTTCAAAACCGGTATTCATATCGGTGTGGATGTAAAAGCCACCGAATTGCAAAGCACATTTGATGCTGTGGTGTTGTGTGGTGGAGCCACGGTGAGACGACAACTTCCTATTCCCGGAGCGGATTTAAAAGGTGTCGTCCAAGCCATGGAATTTCTTCCCCAAAACAATCGAAAGGTTGACGGAGTCCCTTATAAAGGCGAAGAACTATCCGCAAAGGACAAAAACGTCATCGTAATCGGTGGTGGAGATACGGGTTCTGACTGCATCGGAACTTCCATACGACAAGGAGCAACTTCCGTAACCAACTTTGAAATCATGCCCAAGGGAACCACGGCCCGT
>JBCBCH010000232.1:0-4966 GCA_038530835.1 Bacteroidota bacterium
AATGCCATAATCCTCCACCTGCTTGCGTATTGCGTTTGGTCTCTCGTCTGGTTTTCAAGAAATAAAAGAAAAGCTCCTGAGACGGATGGGGCGACACGAATCACTTGGTTACGCTATTTTCTCTGGATGAACCTTGGATTTGTCGTATTGTATTTTCTGATTTCCCAATTGGTTTTTCCCTTTTATATTGGATTGTCCTTTTTGTTTTCGGGCATCATTATTTTCTTTTCAGTTTGGGCTTTGAATAATCCATCGCTCTTTAAAATGCCCAAAGAGAAGTATGGGAATTCTTCTTTGGACGTAAAGCGAGCCATGGAAATCATCAAACACTTGAAATCCTATTTGGAAACCGAAAAACCCTATCTCAATCCTTCGTTGACCTTATCCCAAGTAGGTGAACAGCTCCAAATTTCCACTAAAGATTTGTCCCAAGCCATCAATCAAACCGAAAAACTGAATTACTCCCAATTCATTGCCCAATATCGGGTTGCGGAAGCCAAAAAGTTATTGGTCTCACCGAAACATAAAGATTTTACCATCGCCGCAATTGCCTATGATTGCGGGTTTAACAGCATTTCTTCTTTCAACACTACTTTTAAAAAGGTAGCGAAAATCACTCCTTTGGAATTCCAAAAAACCTCCTCAACGCAGTAGGCTTTCCTCTAACTTGTTTGCCAGAATCATGATTTTGATAGGTTTCAGGCGCTTCGCATTTCAATTTTGTGGAAACGTTTAAACAAAAAAAACATGAAAACAAGAATTTTGATTTTGACTTTGGCAGCGTCGCTTTTCTCTGCCTACAACCACGCACAAGAATCCAACGAGGAAGCACAAAACGTACATCAAGACCCTACCCACAACTTTACCTTACAACGTTTGATTGTGCTCAATGATAAAAACGAGATGCTCATGAATCGAGAAGATTATGTTTGGGCGCCCCCTTCTTCGATTTATGACAAACGCGAGTATGTCAAGGAAAGTATGGAAAACTTGGCAAGCACTTTTGGTATTGAGATTACCACGCCGCAATTGCATGGCTATTTTAGTTACAAGTATGACTACCATCCATATTCCACCTTGCGCACCTACTATGTTGCCCGCTACGTGAGCGGAACTCTTAAAACACCGGAAGGTCGAGATGAAGCGAAATGGGTTCCTTTGAAAGAAGCTTTGGAAATCAGTACGGTAACCGCCATTAAACAAATTACAAAGCATATTGTTGAGAATCCTTATACGGTTTGGGGTGGCTCGTTTATGGTAAGTCGCGAAGAAAAAGGACATCCAACAAAACAAGTAGAGGCATTTTATCCGCTTTTTCAATCAAAAACCAGATAGTCATCAGCCCACTTGTTTGGACGGGGGTTTGCATAAAGTGAATCCTTAAACCCTCTAAAACTTTAAGCGTAGCGAAAAGTGAAGGAGGGTTTTCCTTTTGGATTTTCGTAATTTCCGGTATGCTTTACACCATCGTAGACATTGAGACCACCGGAAACGGCCTTAAAGGCAATTGTATTACCGAAATCTCTATATTTAAGTTTGATGGTGAACAAATTGTGGATGAGTTTACTTCGCTAGTGAATCCCAATGCGCCAATTCCTTATTACATCACAGGCTTGACGGGTATTGATGATGATATGGTTAAGAATGCGCCAACCTTTCCCAAAATCGCGGATAAGGTACTAGCCTTTACAAAGGATTGCATTTTTATAGCGCATTCCGTAAACTTTGATTATGGGGTTATCAAAGAAGAGTTTCGAAGAATTGGGATTGATTTTGTCCGGAAAAAGCTTTGTACGGTGCGACTATCCCGAAAGTTGGTCCCTGGTTTTCAATCTTACAGTTTAGGAAAGCTATGTTCTTCATTGGGAATTCCCTTACAGAATAGGCATCGTGCACGAGGTGATGCGCATGCCACCATCCTACTCTTCCAATTATTGCTGGGTAGACCTGATGCCGCCGAACTCATTCAAAAATCACTGAATGCCCGAAGCCAAGAGGCTGTTTTACCTCCGCATTTGCCCAAATCGGTCGTCAATAACATCCCGCAGCAGCCTGGAGTCTACTACTTTAAAAATACCATGGGTGAAATCATATATGTTGGCAAGGCCAAAAATCTAAAAAAACGCGTCCTAGGGCACTTTTATGATAAGAGTGAAAAAGAAGTCAAACTGTGTCGTGAAACTGCCGACATTACCTTTGAAATTACCGGAAGTGAACTGGTTGCTTTATTGAAGGAATCCGCAGAAATCAAAAAACACTATCCACGCTATAACAGGGCCCAGAAAAAATCCTTGAGCCGTTTTGCCATTTTTAGCTATGAAGACCGTAACGGAATCTTGCATTTGGCATTCAATCGCCTAAAACATGCGCCGAACCCGCTAAAACTGTTCTACAACATAACCGATTGCCGCAATTATCTCTCTCATCTATGTGACCAGCAAGGTCTATGCCCGAAGTATTGCCATTTGACCACAGAAGCCATCTGTACGGATTCCGTTCGGGGCAATTGCTCAGGAATCTGTCTAGGAAACCTAGAAAGCAAGGCCTATAATCTTAAAGTGGAAGCTGCTATTGCGCATATTAATGATACCTCGGAAAATAGCTATCTTCTACGAGAGCAAGGTAGACATGTGGGAGAGCAGGCTTTTGTTTTTCTGGAAAAAGGGCAGTATCGTGGGTATGGGTTTGTCGACAAAGAGGCGGATATTCGCCACTGGCAGGATATCGAGGCATTTTTAGTACCCCAAAAAAACACTCCAGAAACACAGAGGATTGTTGAATCTTTCTTACCCAAATACGCTTCTAATCAATTCGTATTATTGGAAGGACGTTTTGAGATTGGAGATACCAAAGCGTCAGAGACACTGACTATTTTTTGATTTTGCGATACATTTTTACCATGAAAACAATCCATGCGGCAATAATCAAAGCGGCAGCGATACTATAAAAGACCACGACATTCATCTAACAACTTTTTTGGTGAAATTTGCCCCGCCACCCGAATCCTTCAATAAGATGAATTCATATTTTTCCCAAGGAAAGCACCTAAGTCTTTGGAATGCAATGCATCCCATTACTTCAACAGATACTCTAAATTAACAAGAAAAGCAATACGGAATGTTAAAAAATTATGATTTTTTTAACTGATTTGTTTAATGAAAAGAAAACGCTCCTAAACAGGAGCGTTTTACTAACCAACTAAAATCAGAGCGCATCAGAACTGAGCAGCTTCTGTGCTGCCTTGCATGGCCACAGTACTTGCCGTACCCGAAGTGACCACATTTTGTACCGTATCGAAATAGGAGGTGCCGACAAAACCTTGGTGTTTCACCGCCTTGAATCCAAACTTTTGAAGGGCGAACTCCCGCTCTTGCAATTCGGAGTAGCCTGCCATTCCTCTTTCTTTATAGGCTTTGCTCAATTCGAACATACTGGTATTGAGCGCGTGGAAGCCTGCCAAAGTGATGAACTGGAATTTATACCCCATAGCGGCCAATTCTTCTCTAAAGGTTTCCATCTCCGCCGGGCTCAACTTCGCGGCCCAGTTGAACGATGGAGAGCAGTTGTAGGCCAGCATTTTATCTGGATACTGTGCATGAATTCCTTCTGCGAAAGCGCGCGCTTGTTCCAAATCAGGTGTGGAAGTTTCCAACCATATCAAATCTGCAAAGGGAGCATAGCTCAAACCGCGGTCAATCCCCTGTTGCAAACCATTCTTCACATAGAAGAATCCTTCTGGGGAACGCTCACCCGTAATGAATTTATGGTCTCTTTCGTCGATATCACTGGTCAACAAATTAGCCGCATCAGCATCGGTTCGAGCAATAATCACTGTAGGAACCCCCATCACATCAGACGCTAGACGGGCTGCAATCAATTTATTGATAGCCTCTTGCGTGGGTACCAATACTTTTCCGCCCAAGTGCCCACATTTTTTTGCAGAACTCAACTGGTCTTCGAAGTGTACCCCAGAAGCACCATTTTCAATCATGGACTTCATCAACTCAAATGCATTTAGGTTTCCACCAAATCCTGCCTCGGCATCAGCGACAATAGGTACCAAATAATCCTTTTTTTCTTCGGCGCCGTTCACTGTTTGAATCTGGTCTGCACGCAACAAAGCGTTATTGATGCGCTTTACTACCTGCGGAACACTATTCGCTGGATACAAGGATTGATCGGGATACATCTCTCCCGCCAAGTTGGCGTCAGCGGCCACTTGCCATCCGCTTAAGTAAATCGCTTCCAGCCCAGCTTCTACTTCTTGAATGGCTTGGTTACCGGTTAAGGCGCCCAAACCTGCGACAAAATCTTGGTTGTTGAGCTTGCTCCAAAGCTTTTCGGCGCCCATGCGGGCGATGGAGTGATCAATTTCGTAGGAGCCCTGTAATTTCACTACTTCTTCAGCAGTATAAGGACGTTCAACACCTTTCCATCTGGGATTTACGGTCCAATCTGTCAATAATGATTGAATTTTTTCCTTTTTTTCCATAATTTTAATTTTCGAATTTGTGTTAAATCCCATGTAATGTTCGCCCATTCGTGGGATTTTTTTGTTGTTGATATGTAATTGAATTAGATCAAATGATTTCGTGATAGGCTTTCGTCGTCAAGAATTCCTCGAATTCTTTCGCCCGAACCAATTGGTCAAACAGCACAAAAGCTTTCTCAAATTCAGTGTTGCCCAAGTTGGCCTCACCTACCAAATGTGTGATTTTGGCAATTTCTTCATTGAACAACTTCTTGTAAAGCCCATCAGTGAATTTTCTACCATCATCGAGCAAAGCTTCAAATTTTCGCCATTGCCAGATTTGCGTTCTTGAAATTTCGGCAGTTGCCGCATCCTCCATTAGATTATAAAGCGCTACACAACCGTTACCACGTAACCAAGATTCGATATAAAGAATGCCAACATTAATGTTCTTGCGGATACCTACTTCGGTTATAGTTCCTTTTGCTGGTGTAA
>JBCBCH010000233.1:0-4934 GCA_038530835.1 Bacteroidota bacterium
CGAATATTGAAGTTGTAATTGAAGGCTGTTTGCGGTCTTCCCTCAAAATCACTACAAAAGTTCCGGATTCGGAAAAAATCTCGGGCGAAGCCTCTATAGGCCCCGTGACAGGAAATGTAAAGTTGGATATCCCAATAGTCAAGGAAAAAGCGGGATTAACTTTGGCGGGACGAGGAACCTATTCGGATTGGATTTTAGGTACTCTGGACAATGAAGACCTTCAAGGCAGAAGCGCATACTTCTTTGATGTATTGGCCAAATACCATCACAAAATCAACGAAAACAATACCATTCAAGCGCAAGGCTACTTTAGTCAAGATGCTTTTAGCATTACCCAAGATTCCCTCTATTCATATGACAATACATTAGCCTCGCTGCAATGGGATCATAAGTTTTCGGAAAAGAGTCAAGCGGCCATTTCCCTTACCCACAGCGATTATTTCTTTGAGATAGACTTTGAGGGAAGACCGCAAACAGCCTTCAATTACAACTTCAATATTCGAGAAACCGAGTTCAAGTTTAAAATGGACTATGTACCCAACACAACGCATTCACTTACCTACGGCGTTTCCACCAAGCTGTATGGGCTTGAACCGGGAAGTATCAGCGGGCTGGGTAGCGAAAGTCAAGTGCAAAGCCGGGACGTGGATGAAGAGCAAGGGCTGGAATCGGCCATTTTTATTGCGGACAACATTACCTTTTCTGAAAAGTTCCAGCTCGAACTAGGGCTGCGCTATTCCATTTTCAATGCTATTGGGCCCGGCGAGCAACGCATTTACGCCGATAATGCGCCTCGAAATGAAACCTCACTTCAGGAAACCAACGAAATAGAAAGTGGTGAATTTTTTGAAACTTACGCCTTTCCAGAGTTCAGGGTTGGAGCGCGGTACTCTTTAAATCGGGATTTATCGCTAAAAGCCAGTTATAGCAGTGCCACGCAGTACATCCATTCACTTTCGAACAATACTACTGTCTCCCCCATAGATACCTGGAAACTATCCGACACTAACATTGAACCACAAAGGGCTTCTATTTTTTCAGCAGGGGTCTACAAGTTCTTTGATGATGGTCTCTATGAAGTCAGTGTTGAAGGCTTCTATAAAATACAAGACAACATTTTGGACTTTAAGGTTGGTGCCGATAACATTTTAAATGAAGCCAGTGAGCAAGAAACCCTTCAAGGCGAGGGTAAATCATATGGCGGTGAGCTGTTGATACGTAAAAATCGTGGCAAACTTACTGGATGGTTGGGTTACACTTATTCTAGAGCTTTCTTTAAACTGGATAGCGAGTTTCCCGAAGAGCTCGTAAGTAATGGAGAATTCTTCCCGGCGAATTTTGATAAACCCCATGATGTGAGTCTTGTGGCCAACTATGCAATAACCAAACGATTGAGTTTTTCTACAAACTTTACGTATCAAACCGGGAGGCCGGTGACCTTTCCAACGGGAACCTTCTTTTTCAATGGTGAACAACAGGTACTGTACAGCCAACGAAACAGTTTCCGAATCCCAGATTACTATCGGTTGGACATAGGGCTTAATCTTGAAGGCAATCATAAGAAAAATAAGCTGGCCCATAGCTTTTGGAGTCTTTCCATCTACAATGTGTTAGGAAGAAACAATCCGTATTCGGTATTCTTTGTGACCGAAAATGCAGAGGTTAAGGCCTTCCAGAGCTCCATTTTCAACATCCCAATTCCTTCAATTACCTACAACATCAGATTCTAAAGCTCCATGAAAAGTAAAAAAAGACAAGTTGTTTCAATTCTTGCTTGGTCCTTCTTATTATTCACGTGGGGATGTGTAGACCCATTTCCAATTCCAACAGATGAGGGTTTTGATAACGTTTTAATTGTAGAAGGCACCCTGACCAATATCGAATCCACACAAGAAATATCTTTAACACGAACAGCTCCCTTGGGTACTGCTGAAGTGGTGGGGGAGCAAGCTGCTAATGTAACCGTTCGTTTAGGGAACGGAAGCTCGTTTGCCTTTCAGGAGGTAGCGCCAGGTCGATATCAATCGGTGGAAACCTTCGCAGCCACGGAGGGCAACACCTATACCCTAGAAGTTGTTTCCACTGACGGAAATACCTATACCTCTACCGCTCAATCGCTACCACCAACAGCGCCGTTGGACGAGGTTGTGGCTCGCAGAATAATCAACGATGATGACATAGAAGGGGTAGAAATAATCGTCAATACTACCGACCCTTCAGGACAAGCGAACTACTTTAGGTATACGTTTGAGGAAACGTATTTAATTGTTGCCCCATTTTGGAGACCCTTGGAAGCCTTTGTGGTATCAGAAAATCCTCCAGAGGTTGATCTTAGACCAAGAAGTCAAGAAGAGCAGTTTTGTTATGGCACAAATATCTCGCAGACCAGTATCTTATTTTCCACTACAGACCTGGGAAAAGCAAGGGTTTCGGAATTGCCGATTCACTTTTTAGCAAAAGACGATTACTTCATTGCACATCGTTATAGCGTCTTGGTAAAACAGAGCGTGCAATCGGAAGAAGCCTTTCAATACTATCAAACCCTAAGAGAACTATCTGGACAAGAAAATTTGTTAAGTCAACAGCAACCGGGGTTTTTAGCGGGAAACATTCTTGTTAATGGAAGTTCCTCTCGATTGGTCACAGGGTATTTTGAAGTGGTTTCACAGACCGAAAAACGCATATTTTTTGATTTTGAGGATTTCTTTCCACCTGCTGCAACACCTGCCTACGCTGTTGGGTGCGACGTATTTTTAACACCGCTTTTACCAATTGACGAATTTGGGAATTCAGAATTGATTTTAGCTATACAAACTGAAACCTTGGAATATTTAAACGATAACGTCTTAAATCCCTTTGATCCTCCAGACCCAAACCGTCCTTTTGAAATGGTCCCTAGAATTTGCGGGGACTGTACGGTTTTAGGAAGTAACATTAAACCCGATTTTTGGATAGACTAAAGCGACATATCATCCATTGGCTTTTGTGGTTGTTTAAAAGAGCAACTGTAGCCTTTATTGTTTTGGGCATGGTTTCGTGTGTTGAGTCTTTTGACATCCCCACGAATACGGACTTTGATGATGTTCTCATCGTGGAAGGTACAATAACGGATGTTTCCAGTATCCAGACCATTGACCTGAGTAGAACGGGCACATTGGGTAACGATAATATTGTTCCAGAGCAAAACGCTCAGGTTCGTGTCGATTTAGGAAATGGGGGTGCTTTCGAATTCGTTGAAGTCTCCCCCGGAAAATACGAATCGGAAGAGGCTTTTGCGGCAACAAATGGGAATACCTACACCCTCAATATTATTTCAACAGATGGTAATACGTATACCTCAACCGAAGAGACCCTTCCACCATCGGCGACTTTGGATGAAGTGATAGCCAGACGAATCGTAAATGAGAACGGTATTGAAGGTGTTGAAATCGTTGTAAACGGTTCTAGTCCCTCTGGAGAAGCACAATTCTTTCGATATACATTTGAGGAAAATTTTCTTGTCGTAGCCCCCCTATGGAACCAATTTGAAGCTATTGTGGTTTCAGAGGATCCGCCAGCAGTGGACATCCAGTTACGACCACAAGAAGAACTCTTCTGCTATGGAACGAATATCTCCAATCGAGGCACCCTTTTCTCAACAGCTGGATTGAACACCGACGTGGTTTCGGAATTGCCCGTTCATTTTTTGGAACAGGATAACTATTTTATTGCGCGCAGGTATAGCATTTTGGTAAAACAAATGGTTCAAACCGAAGAAGCATTTACCTTCTATCAAAAACTTCGCGAATTATCGGGTCAAGAAAATTTGCTGACGCAACAACAACCTGGTTTCTTGTCTGGAAATATGTTGGTAAGTGATGCCCCTTCCAGAGAAGTGACAGGTTATTTCGATGTTGTATCTATTTCCGAAAAGCGAATCTTTTTCAACCATGAAGACTTTTTTGATAGGGTCGGCCTTCCTGCTTATGCAGTAAATTGTAATGACAACAGTTTCTCTGCTCCACGTTTGAGTTTGGACCGTTTCGGGAATTCCGAACTTATCTTGGCTATACAAAATGAAAGACTGGAATATTTTACGGATAACGCAGAAGGTTTGGGCATGGGAGCGGGTCCAGACCCAGACAGACCCTTTAAAATGGTCCCGAGAATTTGTGGGGATTGCACAAGACTAGGCAGCAACATTAAACCCGATTTTTGGATAGATTGAGGCACTTAAAAAAACATATCAACTTTTGCCGCATATCGGTCAAGGCCTTGTTGTTTTTGCTACTTGGACTGCAATCTTGTATTGAATCTTTTGAGATTCCGACCAATACAGCGTTTGACAATGTGCTTATCATAGAAGCTTCGGTCACCGATGTAATGGGAACCCAACGTATCAGCTTGACGCGCACCAGTCCTTTAGGCACTACCGAAATAGTAACAGAACAAAACGCTATCGTAGAAGTACGGGCAAGCGATGGAAGCACCTTTGGTTTTCAAGAAATAACCCCAGGCATCTACGACTCAGTGGATAGTTTTGCAGCCATTGAAGGGGTTTCCTACTCCATAAATATTGTGTCGACTGATGGTAATACGTATACTTCTACACCTGAAGCACTGGCAGGTTCAGCAGAATTGGAAGAAGTTATCGCACGCCGAATTATTAATGATGACAATATCGAGGGAATTGAAATTGTAGTCAATGCCTCGGACCCAACAGGTCAAGCCAAGTTTTTCCGGTATTCATTCGAAGAGACTTTTTTGTTGATTACACCTTGGTGGAATCAGTTTGAAGCCTACGTGATTTCGCAAAACCCGCCGTTAGCAGATATACGGCCCAGACGACAAGAAGAGCAATTTTGTTATGGGAGTAGTTCATCGCAAACTAGTGTTTTGTTTTCGACTACAGCCCTTGACGATACGCGGGTCACGGAATTACCCATTCATTTTTT
>JBCBCH010000234.1:0-4931 GCA_038530835.1 Bacteroidota bacterium
CAGCGGCTCTACCGCCCATGGTGGCACACATTTCGTCCGGACGAAATGTGTGCCACCATGGGCGGTAGAGCCGCTGAAAAGGTCATTTTCAACAAAATTTCGACAGGAGCACTCAGTGATTTGGAGAAAGTCACCAAACAAGCACGTGCGATGGTCACCGTTTACGGACTTAACGATGAGCTCGGGAATATCACCTATTATGATTCATCGGGTCAGAATGAGTACGGCTTTACCAAACCGTATAGTGAAGAAACTGCACAACGCATCGATGAAGAGATTTCAAAAATCATCGAGGAACAATACAAAAGGGCGATTGACTTGCTTAAAAACAACAAGGACAAATTAACTGAACTTGCAGAACGTCTTCTTGAAAAAGAGGTCATCTTCAAAGATGATTTGGAGAAAATTTTCGGTAAGAGGCCTTTTGAGAAGGAAGAACTCGAAACAGCAGAGTAAACTGCCGCTAGGTAGTGAACTACTGCACTAGTATCACTGAGCATTACTATGGGTATATTCGGCAAACTATTTGGCGGAGGAAAGAAGGTTTCCAAAGAAACCATAGAAACCCGAGGAGCCCACATGCCAGATTTGAAGATTCCTGTAGATGAAAAATTTACCATTTATTTCAAAAAGAACGGGGGCAAGTTTTTGTATTGCGAAGACGACCACGAAGTTTCACAGGCACTTTCCAATATTATTTCGGAAAACAATTGGCAAAATTTCCTGTTTTTTACCATGGACGAACGCTTGCCGGGCAAGTTTCGTTCCAACAATATTGCTTTTACCGACAAAAGGCCTGAGAGTGATATCTTTTTTACAACCTGCGAGCACCTTGTGGCACAAGACGGCTCCATATTAGTCTGTTCCAACCAGATTCGAGAAAAAAAACTATCCGAATTGCCTTCCAATTTAATTGTTTTGGCCACGACCAGCCAATTGGTGGATTCCATTAGTGAAGCCCTTAAAATCAT
The DNA here is from genome assembly GCA_038530835.1 of Bacteroidota bacterium. Lineage (GTDB taxonomy): Bacteria > Bacteroidota > Bacteroidia > Flavobacteriales > Flavobacteriaceae > Flagellimonas. The sequence continues at coordinate 972 of JBCBCH010000234.1, forward strand.
TAAAGACAAATACAAGGGAAACATCCCGAACAACATTACCACCCTCAAGCATTTTGAATCCACCCCGGAAAACAAAAATGACTTTCTTTCTTACGGCAGTGCATCCAAAAATGTATATCTTTTGCTGCTAGAAGACTACTAAACTGCATGAAAGAAATCATTCGCCGTGCGCTAACGGGTTTTATCTACGTTGTCCTGTTGTTGGGCACCACTTATCTCAATTCTGATGCCTTTGATTTTTTATTTATGATTTTTGGGTTGGGATGTCTTTATGAATTCAAAAGAATTGTCCGAATAAAAGGCTACTATATTTTTTTGGCATATCTAGGCATCTGGTGGATTTATATCTATTTCGTTAAGAGTCAAATAGCGATTTCTGTGCTGCTAATGGCCACGCTAGCAGTAAATCTGGCATTGCTTCGGTTTTTGTTCACGAAAAGAAAAATCGTTTTCTCCGAAATCCAGTTGTTCATTATTGCCGTATTTTATCTTGGTGGAGGATGCATTTTCCTAACTATGATTCCCTATAGCAATAATGCTTTCGCCAAATTTTTGGTCATGGGTATTTTTGTGCTGATATGGGTCAACGATACGTTTGCCTATTTGGTGGGGAGGAGTTTGGGAAAAACAAAGCTATTTCCTTCGGTTTCGCCCAAAAAAACTATTGAAGGTTCTGTAGGAGGACTTATTTTTGCACTAGTTGCAGGATACATTTTATCAAAGTATGTCCCTAACTTATCCCTTTGGCAATGGCTGGTTTTAACCGTGGTCATTGTGGTGACGGGAAGTTTGGGGGATTTGCTCGAATCCAAGTTCAAAAGATTGGCCAAAGTGAAAGACAGTGGGGCCATTCTTCCAGGGCATGGGGGCATTTGGGACCGTTTGGATAGTCTGATTTTTTCTGCACCTTTTGCGTATTTGACACTTAACTTGTTTTCCTATGTTTCATAAAGAGGGACAAAAGATTATTCTGTTCACCTTTTTTTTAGTTGCCCTTTCCGTTGTATTGGCGCAGTACTACATCCCTACAGAATGGATTAGACTAACCGTTCAAATAGGACTTGTGGTCATTTTGGTCTTAATACTGCAATTCTTCAGAAACCCCAAAAGGCCGGTTACCCCCAATTTTGATGAAATTTTGGCTCCTGTTGACGGTAAAGTCGTGGTTATCGAAGAAGTTTTTGAGCCTGAATATTTTAAAGACAATCGCAGACAGGTCTCTATTTTTATGTCGCCCATCAACGTGCATGTTACCCGCTATGCGGCTAGCGGCACGGTGACCTATTCCAAATACCATCCAGGAAAATATTTGGTGGCTTGGCATCCTAAGTCAAGTACTGAAAACGAACGTACCACTGTAGTTTTGCATACCCCAAAGTTTGGGGAAATCGGTTATCGGCAAATAGCGGGAGCCATGGCGAGACGCATTGTGAATTATGCCGAAGAAGGCGAACAAGTAACCCAAGGGCAAGATGCTGGATTTATTAAATTTGGCTCGCGAGTAGATTTGTTCTTACCCCTTGACTGCGATATTGCCGTGCAGCTCAACCAAAAAGTAGTTGGGGCGAAAACCTGTATCGCTGCGGTAAGGGAAACCAATGAATGAAACAGAGTTACATACCAAGTTTAACGAAGCTGTAGATTACATCAACGAATACACCCATCCGCTACCTGCGGACCTACTTCTCAAATTGTACGCTTACTATAAAATTGCCAATAAAAACTACAGTAATCCAGGTAGTAAAACCCCTTTAATCAATGCCTTTAAGGCCAACGCCCTCATTCAAGCACAAAACATTTCCATGGAAGAAGCCATGCAGCAATACATTGCTATTGTTGAGAAAGAGGTAAAAGGTCAGGAGTAAACCTGTTCTTTTGGTTTTTCCGGTTTGGAGAAATATAGTGTAGCCATTAGAGTCATTACAAAGTACAGTCCTACCAACCATGTCCCCAGAGGGAAATACGCATTCAGTCCGAACCAATCTTTAAAATATACTAGCCAAGTAATACCAGCTAGACTTCGCAACACCTCAATTGGCAATGCTAAGGCGTCTTGGTCCATGAGTGTGGTATACCCATAAATTCCCCAGAAAATGAACCCCCCATAAATGAGCAATCCGGTGAAACCAATTTCTGAATAGTTGAAGAACATAAATAGCATTAAAACCAACGAACAGGTTACTTGTATTATGGCATAAGCTCTCATGTTGAGTGAACTCGGTTTTCCATACTTTTTAAAACCATAAACATCAGTAATTATGTCAACTGGAAACTTCTTTTTCACATCTTCAGGGCGCCAACCAGTGGGCATAAACCAGATTCGAAGTTTGTCCCATAGATTTTTGGTATGCCAAGCATCCCTACCCAATCGCCAAAGGTGTTGAAAGTTGATACGTACTGGATTCCAAGTCTGTGCTGGTTTCAAAACCCCGTATTGTGGCGGAACTGTTTCTAGTTCTTCTTGAAAAGTTCCAAACATTCTATCCCAGATGCACAACACCTGTCCAAGATTCTTATCAATGTATTCAGGATTGATGGCATGGTGCACGCGATGTTGCGAAGGAGTAACGATAATGTATTCCAGCCAACCCAGTCTACCGATATGCCTTGTATGGTACCAAAATTGGGCAAACAAGTGAATCGGCGCCAAAATCTGGATAACCTGGGCAGGTACACCAAGTAAAGCCGCAGGAAACAACATCAGGGAAAAATAGCCCACAAGATTTGAAATGGACTGACGGAGACCGCATGCCAAATTGAATTCCTCGCTGCTGTGATGGATAACATGTTGGTTCCAAAAAAGATTGACATGATGGTTCAAACGATGATTCCAATACCCCGCAAAATCGAGTACAACAAAACCAATCAACCAAACCGCCCAGGTCGCCTCAATTTCCATTAGGGCCAAATGCTTCACCAAATAAGGATAACTTACCAAGACCACCGCAAGTCCCAACGAATCTTTCACTACGTTGGTCAAACCAGAACTAATACTGCTCACGGTATCCATCACATTGTACATTTGGTTTTTCACGAAGTGACCGTAAGCGATTTCAAAAAGCACAAGACCAACAAAAAAAGGAATGGCATATAACAATGCCATGGCATAAGTTTCCATATGCCTAAATGTAAAAAAAAGAATGAAAATCAGGCTTTTCAATGCATGGTTGCTCCATTTCAATTGATTTATGGACAACCCGGCTCACGGCATGATTATACCAACTTTTTCTTGAAGAAGTCCATAGTACGCTTCCAAGCCAGCTCAGCTGCGGGTTCATCATATCGCGGAGTACTGGTGTTGTGAAATCCATGGTTCACATCTGGGTATTCGTAGGCAACATAGTCCTTCCCATGTTCTTTTAAAGCTGCCTCGTATGCTGGCCATCCCGCATTTACCCGAGTATCCAAGCCTGCAAATTGCAACATCAAAGGTGCTTGAATTTTGTCAATATCTTCTTTAGGTTGTCCTCCATAAAAGGGAACCGATGCTGCTAAATCGGGCAAACGAACGGCCATCATATTCGAAATCCATCCACCGAAACAAAAGCCCACAACACCTACTTTTCCATTGCAAACATCATGGTTTTTCAGAAAAGTGAAAGCCGCGATAAAATCTTCCAACATTTTTTGTCGGTCGCGCTGGCGTTGCATGGTTCTGCCTTCATCATCGTTACCCGGGTACCCTCCCATCGGGGTTAAAGCATCTGGAGCCAAGGTGATAAACCCATCCAAAGCAGCCCTTCTCGCAGTATCTTCAATATAGGGATTCAGGCCTCTGTTTTCATGTACTACAACAATACCCCCTACGGAACTTTCAGGGTCTTTTGGCATAGAAAGCAGACCTTTCATCTTTCCACCCCCTTTCGGTGAATCATATTCGATATAGCCAGAACTCAACTTGGCATCTTGCGGGTCAACCAACCAAGTATCTTTGTAATTGGGCATCAAAAAACTCATCAA
>JBCBCH010000235.1:0-4931 GCA_038530835.1 Bacteroidota bacterium
AGGCCATTCAAATTCTGATAAGAATCCAAGGATAAGGGTTTGGAATCCATGAGGTATTTGGGGTGCATTGCCAATGGTAGGTGCTTATTATCGAATGATTTTTAAGTTACAATTTTTGTAATAAAAACCCCCTTTAATTAGTAAATAAATAACACATATTCCTTGTATTCAATCACGCAGTTTAAGGATGTTCAATTCCCTTGATGAAAATTTAGGTTATGGAAAGTAAGATTCTAAATATACAAGGCCTATCAAAAGAGAAAAAACCCAGAACATTGTCCTGAGCTTTTTACAAATTGATTCATAGATTTAATCGGCACAATCCAAGGTGCAATTCATGTTACTTGCTGTAGGCCCACAACCACCATTGCAGGAAACTGGACCCATTGTAGTATCTGGACAATGACACGTACCTGAACCACCTTTTTTGTTCAACGACAATCCAATTTTCTTTTCCTTTTTCATGATAAAAGTTTTAAAATTAAGCTGTAAGTAAATTACGATACCAATGAAAGAAAAAAGAAAATTAAATGTTTGCTTTTTATCAATTAACAGAAAGTTAGTACCCGAAAAGTTACGGGTATAATTCAGAGTCAAAATCAAATGTTTTAAAAGCTAATTCCATACATTTAAACTTTCACCTTTCATTTTGCAAAACACTCAAAAAATACAATGCCCCAATTGCGGAGCTACTAGCGCTTTTATCGAAAAAAATCCTGGGCATTATCAATGTGCATACTGTCATTCACATTTTGAATATGTAAGCATTACTCCCAACGCCTCCTCAGATAAATTTCTTTACGAACAGGTGCTAAACCTCATCAGTGAATACGAGGCTTTTGAAGTGACTAGAGCCAAGTATTTTGAAAGAATGTTTTCTGGTCTTTTTCAAATTCACACTTACCTAGACCAAATTGAACGTAGTGACCTTAGAAAAAACGTATTCCCGTTTTTTCAAAATTTGGTAAAACGTGAATTCCAGCGCTTGGAAGAAGTGGGTATTCAAAAAAACACAACTTTGGAAGCTGTTTTGGAGCAAGAAGGAAAAGTAGTTCAGCTTTTTTATCTCAAAAACTACTATAAAATCTTGGCACATCAGTATAGCCAAACCTACGACGCTCCAGACGAACTTAACAAAGCGCTGGACTACTTGGATGATGCCATGAGCGTTGAAGCCCCAGTTCCCTCAGATTTCTATTTGGAACTCATGCAGTGTAAATTTGGAATCCTACAGCGCCTTGGCAAAAAGGAAAAAGCATACGATTTTCTCCGTGAAATATTACATCACCCTACTTTTCCTGGTTTGGAAGATGGCCAAAAAGTGAAAGAAGTTCAGGAAGAACTAAAAGTGCGATTTGAGTCGGTTTTGCTCAGCGATAATTATAACAGATACTTGGAGGAAAGTAAGAACAAATCTTAACGTGAATAACTCGTAAAAACTCTGTTTTTTGCAACGGCAGTTCTTCCCTATTTTTAGCTATTCTTTTTTTTTCTAGCTGACTGTATTCATGTACTTGATTTTTGACACTGAAACCACTGGTCTTCCCAAACGTTGGGATGCCCCCATTACAGACACGGACAACTGGCCGCGTTGCGTTCAAATCGCATGGCAATTGCATGATGAAATGGGAAATCTGGTTGAACATCAAGATTATTTGATTCGCCCCGATGGTTTCAATATCCCTTACGAATCGGAGCAAGTACATGGTATTTCTACAGGACTAGCGGAACAACAAGGAGAAGGTTTAGCAGTGGTGCTGGAACGCTTCAACGGGGCATTGCTTAAGGCTAAATTTGTGGTTGGCCAAAATGTTGGGTTTGATGTGAACATCATGGGATGCGAATTCCACAGGATGTCGGTTGAAAACCCGTTGGCTGAACTTCCGGTCTTGGATACATGTACGGAGCATACCGCACAGCTTTGTCAAATTCCCGGGGGGCGTGGTGGAAAATTCAAGCTTCCTACCCTTACCGAATTGCATCAGTATTTGTTCGGTGAACCTTTTGCCGAGGCACACAATGCCACAGCGGATGTTGAGGCCACCACCCGCTGTTTTTTGGAATTGGTTCGAAAAAAACAGTTTTCAACGAAGGAACTGGATGTTCAACCCGACTATTTCGAGCATTTTTCGGAGGCCAATCCGAAAGAAATACAACTGATAGGATTAAAACACCTCAACCTAAAAAAGGCTTCCGCTGAAATTGCAAAAGCCCTACAAGATGTTCAGGTTGACGATATTTCCGAAGCGGAGATTCATGAGAATGTTGCCTCTCTGACCGAAGCGCCTTTCGCCCATTTGCACAACCATTCCCAGTTTTCGGTACTGCAATCCACCATCAATATCAAAGATTTGGTGAAGGCAGCCGCCAAAGATGGGATGACCGCTGTGGCATTGACCGATCATGCCAACATGATGGGCGCTTTTCATTTCGTAAAAGAAATCACCTCCCACAATAAAAACGTTCGTGAAGAAAACACTTCTTTGGTGGAACAAGGTGAAGAGCCTACTCAAAGAGAAATCAAACCTATTATCGGTTGTGAATTTTACGTCTGTGAAGACCACACCAATAAAAATGTAAAGGATTACGGGTATCAAATAGTTTTGTTGGCCAAAAACAAAAACGGGTACCTCAACCTTTGCAAGATGTCTTCCATTGCCTACACGGATGGGTTTTACTATGTGCCCCGAATTGACAGGAGTGTCATTGAACAATATAAGGAGGATGTCATTGCCTTGACCGGTAACCTCTATGGAGAAGTCCCCAATAAAATATTGAATGTTGGAGAAAAGCAAGCCGAAGAAGCACTGCTTTGGTGGAAAACCCAATTTGGAGATGACTTGTATGTGGAAGTCATGCGACATGGCCAAGAAGATGAAGACCGGGTCAACCAGACTCTGATACCTCTATCGCGAAAGCACTCTGTAAAGTTGGTCGCTACCAACAACACCTATTACTGCGAGCAGAAGGATGCCGAAGCACATGACATCCTATTATGCGTAAAAGATGGCGAAAAGCAGTCTACCCCAATAGGACGAGGAAGAGGTTATCGCTATGGCCTACCGAATCAGGAGTATTTCTTCAAATCTTCGGAGGCCATGAAAGCATTGTTCAAGGATTTGCCGCAGGCTATCTTGAATATTTCGGAAGTCATTGATAAAGTAGAGCCGTTTGAACTTGCCCGTGATGTACTCTTGCCTAAGTTTTCAATTCCTGAAAACTTTATGGTGGCTGAGGATTCACAGGATGGCGGAAAACGAGGCGAAAACGCTTATCTCCGTCACATTACGTACAAAGGTGCCGAAGCACGATATGGGACGGTAACGGATGAGATTTCCGAACGAATAGATTTTGAGCTTAAAACCATTGAAAATTCAGGATATCCTGGGTACTTTCTTATTGTAGAAGACTTTATCCGTGAAGCCAGAAACATGGGGGTGTCGGTTGGACCAGGGCGTGGTTCCGCGGCAGGTTCGGTGGTTGCCTACTGTTTGGGCATTACCAATATTGACCCGTTAAAATACGATCTCCTTTTCGAGCGGTTTTTAAATCCAGATAGAGTGTCCATGCCCGATATTGATATTGATTTTGATGATGAGGGGCGTGGCAAGGTCATGGATTATGTGATTGATAAATACGGAGCCAGTCAGGTAGCCCAAATTATCACTTACGGTACCATGGCTGCTAAATCTTCCATTCGGGATACCGCTAGAGTGTTGGATTTGCCCTTAAACGATGCCGACCGCATCGCGAAGTTGATTCCCAACATGGGAAAATTGCATAAAATCTTCGGAATGGAACCTTCTGACCTCAAGAAGAAATTTCGCTCTGACGAACTAGAAAAGGTCAATGAACTTTTGAACATTTCCGAAGGGGATGATTTGGAAGGGCAAACGGTGAAAATGGCACGTGTCCTAGAGGGGTCACTTCGAAATACGGGAATTCACGCTTGTGGGGTCATCATTACCCCTGACGACATTACCAACTTCGTACCGGTAGCCACGGCAAAAGATTCAGACCTCTACGTGACGCAGTTCGACAACTCCGTAGTGGAAAGTGCGGGTCTCCTGAAAATGGACTTTTTGGGCCTAAAGACCTTGACCTTAATTAAGGATACGGTCAAAATCGTAAAAGCACGAACCGGGGTCGAATTGGTTCCTGATGATTTTCCGTTGGATGATGAAAAGACCTATGAGCTTTTTCAGAGAGGAGATACCGTAGGGATTTTCCAATATGAATCGCCTGGGATGCAAAAACACATGAAGCACCTAAAACCTACGGTGTTTGATGACCTTATTGCCATGAATGCCCTGTATCGTCCAGGACCAATGGAGTACATTCCTAGCTTTATTGCCCGGAAACATGGCGAAGAAGAAATCACCTACGACCTTCCAGAAATGCAGGAAAACCTTAATGAAACTTACGGGATTACGGTTTACCAAGAGCAGGTAATGCTCCTCTCCCAAAAGCTAGCAGGATTCTCCAAAGGTGATGCCGACGTGCTTCGAAAAGCCATGGGGAAAAAGATATTTGCCGTACTACAAAAGATGAAACCCAAGTTTTTGGACGGCGGTGAGAAAAATGGTCATCCTAGAGATATATTGGAAAAAATCTGGAAAGATTGGGAAGCTTTTGCGTCCTACGCCTTTAATAAAAGTCACTCCACCTGCTACGCCTTTATCGCATATCAAACCGCATACCTAAAGGCCCACTACCCTGCCGAATATATGGCAGCTGTACTTTCCAATAATATGAATGACATCAAACAGGTGACCTTCTTTATGGAGGAGTGCAAACGGATGGGCTTGGAAGTATTAGGTCCTGATGTGAATGAATCCTACTATAAATTTGCCGTAAACCAAAACAATGCCATCCGTTTTGGCATGGGTGCCATTAAGGGTGTTGGTCGTTCTGCTGTAGAAACCATAGTG
>JBCBCH010000236.1:0-959 GCA_038530835.1 Bacteroidota bacterium
CACTAATTGGTTTTGGACGTCCTCCAACTTGATAAACTCATCAAAATAAAGGCGGATTCGTTTGGCGTCGAAGTTAATGGAGTAGTTTTCAGGTTCGGTTTTGGTAACTTTTGGAGGGGTAACATCTTTTTCACCTCCTGAAGGGGCCCCTCTTCGTGCGCAATGCCAAAGTGCGACGGCCAACAAAACCAGAAACAACAATCCCAAAAACTTACGTAAGTATTGCATAGGTTACTTCAAATGGAGCAAAGAAACAACTAATTTATATGGTTCGAGTTTTGATATATGAAAAATTTAACCCTTAGGTACAATGGCCAAGCTTGCCACCGATACCGTTACACCTTCTAGTTTTTGAAGCGCTTGTACACAAGCTTCAATTGTGGCTCCTGTAGTGATAACATCATCAACCAAAATTATATGTTTGGGGACCACAACGGGCCTTTCGCCCAAAGTGAAAGCATCCTTGCTATTTTGCCAACGAAGCGCTCGGTCTTTCTTGGTTTGCGAACCAATGTTTTTGGTTTTTTTCAAAAGGTTTGCAGAAAAAGGGATATTCAATTGTTGGGCCAATTCCTTTGCAAAGGGTGTCACTTGATTATAGCCTCGTTTTCGAAGTTTTTTAGGATGTATGGGCACCGGAACAACCAAATCAAATGAAGTTTCCGACTGGTCTTTCAATTGGGAACCAAACCATGCCCCAAAGTGGGAACCAATCTTCTTTTGGTTGCGGTATTTTAGAAAATGCAAGAGGTTTTTGGTAATCCCCTTTTTGGAAAAATAGAGAAAGGCAGCACCTTTTTCTACGTTGCTGCGCCCATAAAAAAGGAGGTCTACAGAGTTCTCTTCAGTAAAGTTGTAGTCGGTGAGTGGTAAATCATGTCGACAAACGGTACACAAGAGGTTTTCTCCTCCCGATAATCGCGCGTTACATCCAAAACATACCGGCGGCAATAGTATGT
>JBCBCH010000236.1:968-4925 GCA_038530835.1 Bacteroidota bacterium
TAAGATAATAATTTCAATTACAAGATTATTTTTGCTGCCCTACTGGCTGTCATTGTGGGTATCCTCATCGCATTTTATTACAGCTACGCCCAGTCCAAAAACCAAATGGTCTTTCTCGAACAAGAAAAATCTTTATTGGTAAAGGATTTGACCTTGATGAAGGCTGAGGTGGACCGCCTATCGGGACTCAACGAAGTGAACGAAATTGAATTGCAAACCTCCCGATTCAAGGTGCAACAATTATTGGATTCGGTAGGAAGGTTGAATTTCAGTTTAACTAAACTAAAGGAAACCCGTAAGGAACTACGTACCCTGGAAATCACCTTTGACAGTTTAAAACTGAAAAACAATTTCTTGCGCTATAACAACAAGTTGTTGGCGGACCGATATGAAGAAACCCGACGGCAACTTACCGAAGCCAAAGGGCGTGCAAACGATTTTGAACGATCTGAATCTGTTTTGAGAGAAGCCAATCGGGAATTGAGCCGGGAGCTGAAAATAAAAAGCTATTTAAAATTGCAAAACGCAGAAGGAAATGGCTTTAGACTACGTGCTGGAAGACCCTTAAAAACCAACAAGGCATCAACTATTGAAAAACTGCGAGGATGCGTTACGGTTTTGAGCGATCCATCTGAAAAAGGCAACGTTCGGGTGTTATATCTGCAATTCTTGGGCCCCGATATGAAAGTCATTGAAGATAATGCTTCTACCATAAGTGTTGGGGGCAACACCTACAGCAAAAAAGTTGAAATCGTTTACACCGGAAAAGAAATAAGCATCTGTGATGCGATTACGGTTCCGGAAAACTCATTGCCAGAGGGAATCTACACCCTTAACGTCTACGAAGACGAAAGACTTTTGGCCTCGACTGAATTTCAGTTGAAATAACTACACATTTTTGGGTAAAATTCTATTTTTGCCCAATGGCGAATCAAGACGACATTTTCAAAAAAGTTATTTCCCACGCTAAGGAATACGGATACATATTTCAATCCAGCGAAATCTATGATGGCCTCAGTGCTGTTTACGATTATGGGCAGAATGGGGTAGAGCTCAAAAAGAACATTCGAGAGTACTGGTGGAAAGCCATGGTACAACTCAATGACAATATTGTCGGGATTGATGCCGCCATTTTGATGCATCCCACTACTTGGAAGGCCTCTGGGCATGTTGATGCGTTCAACGATCCTTTGATTGATAACAAAGATTCCAAAAAAAGGTATCGTGCCGATGTTTTGGTTGAAGACCATGTGGCCAAGATTGAAACCAAAATCGAAAAAGAGGTCAAAAAAGCTGCAAAACGCTTCGGTGACAGTTTTGATAAGAACCAATTTCTATCCACCAATCCACGGGTGTTGGAGTACCAATCGAAAGCAGATACCATCTTGAAGCGTTTGGGAAAATCTTTGGAGGATGAAGACTTGGCTGATGTAAAGGCGCTAATTGAGGAATTGGAGATTGTTTGCCCAGTGTCCGGTTCAAAAAATTGGACGGAGGTCAAGCAGTTTAACCTAATGTTCGGCACCAAACTGGGGGCTTCAGCGGACACTGCAACAGATTTGTTTCTCAGACCAGAAACGGCACAGGGAATTTTCGTGAATTTCCTAAATGTCCAAAAGACGGGAAGAATGAAAATCCCCTTTGGTATTGCCCAAACTGGAAAGGCATTTCGAAATGAAATTGTAGCGCGACAATTTATTTTCCGGATGCGCGAATTCGAGCAAATGGAAATGCAATACTTCATCAAACCAGGTACCCAAAAGGAATGGTACGAGACCTGGAAGGAAAAGCGGATGAACTGGCACCTGTCTTTGGGCATGGGCGAGGACAATTATCGTTTCCATGATCATGAAAAATTGGCGCACTATGCCGATGCTGCTGCGGATATCGAGTTTAGGTTTCCCTTTGGTTTTAAAGAGTTGGAAGGAATCCACTCCCGAACCGATTTTGATTTGGGCAACCACGAGAAATTCTCAGGAAAAAAGCTTCAATATTTTGACCCGGAACTGAACGAAAGTTATGTTCCCTACGTATTGGAAACATCAATTGGTTTGGATAGGATGTTTTTGGCCGTTTTCTCCAACTCCCTTGAAGAAGAACAGCTTGAGAACAACACCACTCGAGTAGTGCTGAAACTACCGGCTGTGTTGGCCCCAACCAAGGTTGCCGTATTGCCACTTTTGCGTAAGGATGGCCTTCCAGAAGTTGCGCAGAAACTAATAGACGAATTGAAATGGAACTTCAGTGTGGTATATGATGAAAAAGATGCTGTAGGGCGTCGCTACCGACGTCAAGATGCCGTGGGGACACCCTTCTGCGTTACCATAGATCATCAAACCTTGGAGGATGAAACCGTGACGATTCGCCACCGAGATTCCATGGAACAAGAGCGGATTCCATTAACCGAAGTTGCCAAGGTTGTTTCCAAAGCAGTGGATGTAAAAGAATGGCTTCAAAAGCTATAAAAGAAAAGGGTTTATTCCAGAATAAAATCTGACAACAAATCCGTTAGCCCGTTCGCTAGGGGCAAATCGGGATTGGAATACGTTTGAAGGTTGGGAAGGTATTCCTTATCAGCGATTTTCAGTATGTGATTCATTCCTTCAACAATCTCCAATTGCGCCTTTGGGTTTCCTTCCATAAGCAGTTCTGCTTCCGATACCTCAAGTTGGATATCGGTCGTGCCATGAACAATCAAAATGGGTATTTCCAGCTTCGAAATCTCCATTTTCGGGTCATATTTTATCCAAGAAATCATATAAGGTTGCACACTAGATCTGAAAATGGACAATAAAGCCGTGGGAACCTTTTCCACGGTTTCTCCTTGTTCCAGTTTATCAAAAATGGGTAGCGCCTCTTCCAAAAGCGAAGGGGCTTGCTTTTCGAGTTGTTCTTTGATAAAAGCTGAGGCATTTTGACCTGCTCCTGCCAATGAGATGAATCGGTCCACTTTGATTTGTTGGCATGCGAGAATTCCCAATAAAGAACCCTCACTATGGCCAATGACCACCAACTTGGAAAACCGCGTGTCGGCTTGTAATTGCTTTAGCAAGCCTAGGGCATCATTGGAATAATCTTCAAAACGAAGGTCGCGCTCATCGAAGTCTTGAAAGCTACTTTTCCCCACACCCCTTTTGTCATAGCGAAGACTTGCTATCCCTTTTTCAGCGAGTCCTTCCGCAAGTAGCTTAAGATGATTATTGGTCATCATCATATTGTTACCATTCCGGTCTGTTGGCCCAGAACCGGCAATGATAAGGGCTATGGGAATCTTTGTGTCGGTCTGGGGAATGAGCAGGGTCCCTTTTACAGAACCATTTTCGATATCAAGTACTACGGATTCTTCTTGGTTTTGCGCATGAATCCAAGCAATGGAAAAGTATAGTAAAACGAAAAAACAACGAAAAAAATTCTTGGCTCGCGGCATTTTGAAAAGGAGGTTATCAAAGTTGATGTTTCTAAATATACTGCTTTACTTGTTTTAGGGGAACACTAGTATTTAGCAACCATTTAAGATAAGCCTAGGATTTACAATGGTTTATGTTGTAAGAAATACCTTTAGGCAGACACTAAATCTGGTTTCTTCACGTTTACATAATGCCTTCGTAAGACCCAAATTTTTGAAGATGCACAAACCATACGTTTTACTTTGCATGCTTTTCTGTTTCAGCCTTGTCTCCGCCCAACAGGAATCCTTTGATTATTTTACACCGCCTGAAGACGCCTCTGAGGCGGAAATACTGGAGATTTTGGATAGTTTGCAGCAAAAACTAACCCATGACTATTACAAGAACAATTACGTTGATGTTCTAAAATATGGGGATTTGGGGTTTAAGCTTGCGGAGCGGATAAAGAATTTGGAATGGGAAGTTGAAATCGCAAAGTATACGGGAAGTAACCAGATTTAGTGTCTGCCTAAAGGTATTTCTTACAACATAAACCATTGTAAATCCTAGG
>JBCBCH010000237.1:0-4910 GCA_038530835.1 Bacteroidota bacterium
CCCAAACAACATGGTCACTATGGCCGCAAGGGTAATATCCAAGGTAGCACCATCTTTGTAGATACCGCTCGCCAAAGCGGCCAAAAGCATGAAGGAACCATTGCATAAAAGCAACAGTCCCATGATGTGAATGATTATTCTTGAATTCAATCCCATTACAGGAAGAGCTTTTCTATTCTTGGAATGGCTTTCGGCAAACAGCAGACCACTACCCTATCCCCTTCCAAAATCTTAAAGTCACCTAGGGCAATAATTCCCTTGCCATCCCGAATGACTCCTCCGATACTGGCTTCTCTTGGAAAGTCCAATTCCCGAATGATTTCGCCATTGACCAAGGAAGTCGCCTTTACCTCAAATTCCAATATTTCTGCGTTCAAATTGTTCAAACGCGTCACGGCCAGCACCTCTCCTCTTCGGATATAGCGGAAGATATTGTTTGCAGCCAACAGTTTTTTATTAATCAGCGTATCCACCCCAATGGAATGGGAAAGTTGGAAGTAATCCATGTTTTCTACCAAAGCAATGGTTTTTTTGATGCTTTTGGATTTGGCTACCAAACAGGACATAATATTCGTTTCGGAGTTTCCGGTAACCGCGATGAAAGCATCCATGGATTCCAGACTTTCCTCATCCAACAATTCCACATTTCGTCCGTCGCCGTTGATGACCAAAGCATGGGGTAGCTCATCAGCGATATCGAAAGCTTTTTCCTTGTTCTTTTCTACCAATTTCACATTGAACTTTTTGGTACAAAGGTCTCGTGCGGTCTTGAAGCCAACCTTGCTTCCACCAAGAATCATTACGTTCTTGATTTCGCGCTTTTGCATCCCCGTAAGCTTGTACAGCTCGTCTACACCCCCATCTGTAGTAATAAAGTAAACCTGGTCGCCTTCCTTGAAAACGGTGTCCCCACGAGGAATTACGGTAAATTGGGTACCCATGCGCTGTAGGGCGATAGGCATAAAATGCAGTTCGGGGAAAATCTTGGCGGCTTCCTTCACCATCTTCCCCACAAAGGGAGCAGATTTGGGTAAAAACACCCCTATCATGGTCAACAAGCCATCCTCAAACTCAAATGTATCATTGAAGGCCGATTGATTCAATAGCAGCTGAATCTCGTTGGCCGCCAGCTCTTCAGGCGAAATCAATTCATCAATCCCCAACTCATCAAACTTGATAAGCTCGCGATTGTCCAAAAACTCTGTATTGGATATCCGCGCAATAGTTCTTTTACAACCCAATTGCTTTGCCAACATGCACAAGGTAAGGTTGGTGGTTTCGGAGGAGGTAACCCCAATTACCAAATCTGCCGAATCCACTTTGGCCTCTTTGAGGGCTTCAATGGAGGTGGCATCCCCACGTAGCACTTTTATATCCAAATGGCTATCGGCATAGGCCAAACTTTCCTTATCGGAATCTATCAAGGTAATTTCCTGGGCCTCATAGGATAATAGCTTTGCCAAATGAAAGCCTACCTCACCCGCTCCAGCGATTATGATTTTCATCGATTGGAATAAAAGATATTAAAGAATGTATTGGTTTTGAAGTGATTATCACTTGTCAAAAAGGAGTGGTTACAACAGTCGCAGTCACACATAAATCATCAAAATCTGCTTCGATGGGTCAAAATTACATAAATATTTGATAGTACTACCCTAGGGCTAAGTCGTATATTTGCCGCCAAAACGCTACGATGTCAAAGAAGGTGAAGCCTTATAAGGATTCTGATTTGGGCAAAAAGGCTCAAGTGACCCAAATGTTCGACACCATTTCCAAGGACTATGACGGACTCAACCGGGTGATTTCTTTCGGCATTGATATCAAATGGCGCAAAAGAGTAGTCCAATTACTCAAGGCCAAAAACCCCCAAAGCATCCTCGACATCGCTACCGGAACCGGCGATTTGGCCATTGCCATGACTCAAACGGGAGCCACCCAAATCGTAGGTCTGGATATTTCTCCAGGAATGTTGGAGGTGGGTAAAAATAAAGTAGCTGCCAAAAATTTGGATGAGACAATCTCTATGGTGGTTGGCGATAGTGAAAACCTCGACTTTGAGGATAATAGCTTCGATGCGGTAACTGTGGCTTTTGGGGTCCGGAACTTCGAAAATTTGGAAGTTGGGTTGAAAGAAATCCATCGCGTTTTAAAGCCCAACGGTAGCTTGGTCATTTTGGAAACTTCCGTACCCACTAAAACCCCCTTCAAACAAGGCTATTTCTTCTACACGAAATTCATTTTACCTTCCATTGGGAAGATTTTCTCCAAAGACCGTTCTGCCTACCGCTATTTGAGCGAATCCGCCTCAGTTTTCCCATATGGACAAGCATTCAACAATATTTTGGGCAAAACAGGGTTTATAGGAATAGAGAACAAGCCTCAAACGTTTGGGGTGGCATCTATTTACGTCGCTACAAAATAATTGAATGAAAAACATCCAAATCGCTTTACTATGCCTGCTGGCTAGCTTGACTGCACATGCGCAATTTGGCGATGACCCCGTACTTAACTTACAAACGGAAGATAAAAAGCTCTTGAACTGGGGCTATTTTCTCGGATTCAATAGCTATGATTTCCAATTTGAATACGAAAATGACTTGGGTCAAGATGTTTTGGTCGATACAAGCTTCGGATTCAATGTTGGACTTATTGGAGAACTTCGCATCAATGAATTTTTGGATACCCGCTTTGAACCTGGCCTGTTGTATTCACAAAGAATTTTAGGTTTCCCCGGATTCACAAGCGAGCAAGACGCGATTCGAGAGGTACGCTCAACTTACATTCGTTTTCCGCTTTTGCTCAAGGTAAGTACCAGACGCTTTAGAAACTGGAAACCCTATGTTGTGGGTGGTGTTTACGCCTCCCTAAACCTTGGCGCCAAAGAAGATAGTTTGGATGATAATAGTAGCGGTGAATTTCGAATGAAGAAAAACGTTTATGGTTACGAATTGGGGTTTGGGATTGATTTCTACACCGAATACTTCAAATTCTCGCCATCCATTCGAGGGGTTTTTGCTTTAACGGATGAATTGGTTCCTGACGACGATCCAAATAGTCCATGGACGGGAAACATTAACGGCATGCGTACAAGGGGTATTTTTATCAACCTCGTATTTGAATAGTTAATTTCCACGCAACGCCCCCAAGGTAATTGCCGTGGCAACCGCCACATTTAAACTTTCAGTAGTCTTTTCACCATATTGGGGAATGCCCAACTTTTTATTACAAAGGTTTCCTATTTCGTTGGATATACCATTGGCCTCGTTGCCCATAACAATCACACCTCGGTCCGGAAATGCATATTGGAAAACATTCTCGCCTTCCATATAAGTCCCGTATATAGGTATTTTAGAATCCTGTAAAAATCCTTTCAAATCCGTATAAACAATATTTACTCTTGCTACAGAGCCCATACTTGCTTGCAATACTTTGGGATTGTAACAATCGACTGTATCCTCAGAAGCAACAATTTGTGGTATGTTGAACCAATCACTAATACGGATGATCGTTCCTAAATTTCCAGGGTCTCTTACCGCATCTAACGCGAGAATCCAATCTGATGGATTTACCACGGTGTTTTTCGAAAATCGGAATACGGCCAATACGTCACTTGAAGAGGACAACCCGCTCATTTGCTTCATTTGGTTTTCTCCAATGACAACAAAATCGGAATACAAGGATTCGCCCATTTTGGAGTCTGTAACAAAAAGGTGTTCCAAGGTAAAATGTGACTGTAGCAATTCCTCCGCTAGCTTGCGACCTTCCACAACGAAAAGTCCAAGTTGATTTCGGTACTTTTTTTGCTGTAGTCTTTTAACCGTCTTAATTTGATTTTTGGTAACCATCTAAATCCTTAATTTTACCTGCTATGGGGCTTTTTTGGCGTGAATGGCGCATGGGCGCAAAAATAAGGTTATTGTTGCTCTTGTTATTGGTTACTGCTTGCAATACGTTGAAAAAGGTAGGTGACGACGAACTTTTGCTTACCAAAAACACCATTTACGCAGATGGTGAAAAAGTCTCAGGAGAAGACCTCCGAGGCCTTTTGGCACAAAAACCCAATAGTCATGTCCTTGGCTATCCATTGCGACTCAATCTTTACAACATGGCCAAAGAAGATTCCGATTCGTTGTTTTTGGATTGGTTGCATCGAAAGGAAAAACGTGAGGAACGCCTAAATCGAATGCTTTCCAAAAAACAAGTCAATCGTTTACGAGAGTCTTTTGTAGTCAAGGGAGCGAATGACTTCTTAAAAAGAATTGGAGAACCGCCTTCTATTATTGACACAACGTTAGCGCAAAAATCGATTGACCGTTTAAAGGCGTATTATAATACCAAAGGATATTTCAACAGCAAGGGACAATATGTTATTGTACCAACCAAACGGAAAAAACGGGCTGAACTTAATTACAATTTGGATTTGGGACAACCTTATTCCATAGATAGTGTCGCAACCAACATCACCTCATACCAACTGGATTCCATGTATCAGAAATACCGAACTGAGACGTTTGTGAAGCAAGGCGATATCTTTGATTTGGAGAATTTTAATTCCGAACGGGAAAGACTCACCTCTTTGTTTCGAAATAATGGAGTGTATAATTTCCAAGAAAGCTCCATCAACTATACCATTGAGCAGGATACGGTACGCACCTCGGATGACAAGGGCATGAATGTGCAATTAAATATTGAAAAACCGGTAACCACCACCGAAACGGATACCTTGACCAATGAATATTACGTCCACCGTTTCAAAAAAATAAACATCTACAGCGATTACGACATTAGCGGTACCAACCACTCCCTTGAGTCTATTGAGTTCGACAATTACATTATATACTATTATGACGAACTAAAATATCGCCCTAAAGCACTAGCTGACGCGGTTTTTTTTGAAAAGGACAGTGTGT
>JBCBCH010000238.1:0-4903 GCA_038530835.1 Bacteroidota bacterium
ATTTTAGATAAAATAGTAGCCGATAAACGCAAAGAAGTTGCCCTCAAAAAGCATTTGATTCCAGTGAGTCAATGGGAAGCCTCTGTCTTGTTTGATAGAAAGGGTATTTCCCTTGCAGAGTCGCTGCGCAAATCCAATTCTGGCATCATCGCCGAGCACAAACGTCGTTCGCCCTCCAAACAGACCATCAACCAAAACACCAACGTTGGTGTGGTGGCAAAAGGGTACGAAAACGCTGGGGTTTGTGGGATGAGCGTATTAACCGATATCAAATATTTTGGTGGTTCCTTGGAGGACCTTTTGCTTGCCCGGGCATCGGTTGAACTGCCATTACTTCGGAAAGAATTCATAATCGATACGTATCAATTGGTGGAAGCCAAGGCGCACGGTGCCGATGTAATTCTATTAATTGCTGCGGTACTGTCTCGGGATGAAATCAAGACCTTATCGGAAACGGCAAAGTCTCTTGGTTTGGAAGTGCTATTGGAAGTACACGACCAAGCAGAGCTTGAAAAGGCTGTCATGCCCAGTTTGGATATGCTTGGGGTGAATAATCGAAATTTAAAAACCTTTGAGGTGGATTTGAACACCAGTAAAAATCTGGCAGAACATATTCCAGATGATTTCGTTAAGGTCACTGAAAGTGGGATTAGCCATATTGAAGCCATCAAATCCTTAAGACCCTTTGGTTTCCAAGGATTTTTGATTGGAGAGAATTTCATGAAGACCAAAAATCCCGGTGAGAGTGCCAAAACCTTTATTCAAAACTTAACGGCATGAAACTGAAAGTGTGCGGCATGAAACATAATCCTGAAGCGGTTGCAGCGCTGCAACCAGATTATTTGGGATTCATTTTTTGGGAAAAGTCCGCCCGCTTTTTCGAAGGGGAAATGCCCCAACTGCCAAAAAGCATTAAAAAAGTGGGGGTTTTTGTCGATGCCAGCTGGGAAAAAGTAATGGAAACCATTGAAAAGTTTGGCCTGGACGCTGTACAATTGCATGGACAAGAAACTCCAGAATTCTGTGACCTAATAAGGAAACAATTTTCGAATATATCCGATGTCACATTGAGCGGAGTCGAAATGTCATCGCATTCAGAAGCCAAATCCTTGGAAATCATCAAAGTCTTTTCCATAAAAGACGATTTCGACTTTTCCCTTTTAGAACCTTACGAAGACGTTTGCGATTACTTCTTGTTCGATACCAAAGGGAAACTCCCAGGAGGCAACGGATACGCATTCAACTGGAAAATCTTGGAAAACTACCTGTCCACCAAGCCTTATTTTTTAAGTGGGGGCATTGGATTGGAGAACAAAGAAGACTTAAAATCTTTTCTGAAAACCAATGCGGCACAATACTGCCATGCTATCGATATCAATAGTAAATTTGAACTACAACCCGGCCATAAGAATATTGAAGCAGTCAAGGAATTCAAGAAATTCCTTACTGAAATGAATCAACGTAAAAAAGTGAAGTCATGACCTATCAAGCGGATGAAAAAGGATATTACGGAGAATTTGGAGGTGCTTTCATTCCTGAAATGCTGTACCCCAATTGCGAGGAACTTAGAAGCAATTATCTTCAAATTATGGCAGATTCTTCGTTTAAAGAAGAATTCCACCAACTTTTAAAAGATTATGTAGGGCGCCCTACCCCGCTCTATTTTGCGGAGCGGCTTTCTGAGAAGCACAATACCAAAATCTATCTAAAAAGAGAAGATTTATGCCACACCGGGGCGCACAAGGTAAACAACACCATTGGGCAAATTTTGATGGCGAAAAAGCTTGGTAAAAATCGTATTATCGCCGAAACCGGAGCAGGTCAACACGGTGTAGCGACGGCTACGGTTTGTGCGTTGATGGGCATTGAGTGTGTCGTGTATATGGGCGAAATTGATATCGCTCGACAAGCGCCTAACGTAGCTCGAATGAAAATGCTTGGAGCGGAAGTGCGTCCTGCACTTTCCGGCAGTCGGACCTTAAAGGACGCCACCAATGAAGCCATTCGCGATTGGATTAACAATCCTGTGGACACCCACTATATCATTGGTTCCGTGGTAGGACCGCACCCTTATCCCGATATGGTTGCTCGGTTTCAAGCAGTAATATCTGAAGAAATCAAATGGCAGCTCAAAGAAAAAGAGGGTCGGGAAAATCCCGATTATGTAGTGGCTTGTGTTGGCGGTGGAAGCAATGCTGCGGGAACCTACTATCATTATTTGGACAAACCCGAAGTGGGTATCATTGCCGTAGAAGCTGCAGGTAAAGGAATTGATACAACAGAGAGCGCCGCAACTTCTGCCTTGGGCAAAATAGGCATCATTCACGGTAGCAAAACCCTATTGATGCAAACACCCGATGGCCAAATCACCGAACCCTATTCCATCTCTGCGGGATTGGATTATCCAGGTGTAGGCCCAATGCACGCGCATTTGTTCACTTCAGGAAGAGGAGAGTTTATTTCGGTTACAGATGATGAGGCCATGACGGCTGGACTGGAAATTTCCCAAATGGAGGGTATTATACCCGCCATAGAAACTAGTCATGCTTTTGCCATTTTCGACCATAAAACATTCCAAAAAGATGATGTGGTGGTTATCAACTTATCTGGTCGTGGGGACAAAGATTTACAAACTTATATTGATTACTTCAAATTGTAGAAACGGAAAATGAACAGAATCAATCAAAAGCTAAAAGAAGACAAAAAGCTACTTTCCATTTACTTCACGGCAGGGTACCCGGACTTGAATGATACCGTTCAAGTCATTCAAGATTTGGAAAAAAGTGGGGTGGATATGATTGAAATCGGTCTTCCCTTCAGTGACCCCTTGGCCGATGGGCCCACCATTCAAGAAAGTTCAACCGCTGCTTTGCACAATGGCATGCGTACGGAACTTCTTTTTGAACAACTCAAAGATATTCGGAAAACCGTTCAAATTCCATTGATTGTAATGGGATACTTTAATCCCATGCTACAATACGGGGTTGAAGCTTTTTGTAAAAAGTGCCATGAGATTGGTATCGATGGTATCATTATGCCGGACCTACCCTTAGATGTATATCAAAATGAGTACGAAGCTATTTATAAGAAATACGGACTCATCAATGTGTTTTTGATTACGCCGCAAACCAGCAATGTTCGCATTCGAGAGATTGATGATGCATCTGAAGGGTTCATTTACATGGTAAGTTCGGCTAGCACCACTGGGGCAAAATCGGGGTTTGGAGATACGCAAGAAGCCTATTTCAATCGAATTGCCGAAATGGATCTGAAAAATCCACAAATAGTTGGTTTTGGAATTAGCAATGCGGAAACCTTTGGCCACGCGACCCGAAATGCAAAAGGCGCTATTATTGGTTCGGCTTTTATAAAACACTTGACCGCGAATGGAGTAGATTCAATTCCTGAATTTATCCATCAAATCCGGTAGATTCCTTTTTTGGCTATGCCGAATTCCGACTCGCATTAATGTTCCCATACAAAGAACGGGTTACGATTTTCTCGTACAATTCCTTGTATTCCGACTCTTTTGAAATATGGAATAAGGCGTTTTGTTGAATAACTAACAACGGTAGTACAATTTTCTCGCGAATTGTCACAGATTCCCTGGAAACGGCTTCGTCTTCCATTAAAATGGAATAGCCCGAAATCTTCAACAACCATTTTTTGGACAATAAGTATTCATCATGAAGAATGTTCCAAAATGCCCCGAATTCTTCATCTTCTTTCATGTAGCTGGTGAGTGAAAAATTCGTTTTGGCCAAAGACATCATACTATTGTGCATCAAAGCCCTGAAAAAGGGTACCTCTTTGTACAACTTTTTAACTTCGGGGAGTTTGCCCTTGTCATTCAATTCTTGAATTGCGGTTCCAATACCAAAGTAGCCTGGCACATTTTGCTTCAATTGGCTCCATGAACCCACGAACGAAATGGCCCTAAGGTCGGAGAGCTCCAACTGTTTTTTGTTTCCGCGCTTTCCAGGGCGACTACCAATATTGGCTTTGGTATAATACTTCAACGTACTGCGATTTTCCAAGTATGGTATAAACTTGTCGTGCTGTTTCAAGGCATCATACTTTGCGAAACTACGCTCAGAAAGTTGCTCAATGAGCTTCCGTTGGGGAGCAGAAATGACGATTTCCTTCCCAAAAAGATTGTTGCTCAATCCTGCTGTAAGCAACTGTTCAGCATTGTGGATAAACTGCTCTTTGGTACCATACGTACTGGTAATCGTCTGCCCTTGAATGGTCAACTGGATTTCGTGATTCGCTACATCCTTGGTTTGTGCTGCATAAAAGCGATGCGTTTTTCCACCTCCACGTGCCGGCGGTCCTCCCCTACCATCAAAGAAAATGGCGGTAACCCCGTTCTTTTTGCAAACCTTGCTCAAGGTTTCCTTCGTTTTCAAAATAGACCAGTTGGCTTTGAGATACCCGCCATCTTTGGTTCCATCTGAAAAGCCCAACATGATGGTATGGATATCGTTTCGTCGTTCAAGGTGTTTGCGATACATGGGGGTATCAAAAAGGGTTTGCATAACCTCTTCCGACGCGGCCATCCCTTTCATGGTCTCGAACAAGGGAATGATGTCGAAGGTGATGTCCTCTTCTTTCCATCCGCACCAACGGAACAAGCCAAATACGAACAAAACCGAGAAAATATCTTCAGAATTACTGATAATGTAGCGATTACACCCATCTTCTCCATTTTTTTGTTGGATTTTACCCAACTGTCGGATGTTTCGAATCGTATCCTTAACAATGTCATCACTGTATGCTTCCAGCGTTAGTTTTGGACTCTTTTTCAACAACCAATCCACCAATTGCTTTTCGGAAAGCTCATCCAGACTTTCTTTGATCGCCCCTTCCACTTTGCAACTTTGGATATCCGTCAAGACCACAG
>JBCBCH010000239.1:0-4864 GCA_038530835.1 Bacteroidota bacterium
TGGAAAAGGATTTACGGCTGGAGTCACCACAGGGTTTGCGGCCACCTTGGTGTTTACCATTTTTTTCGCCTTGTACTCCACCGAGTTGAATACCAGCTTTTTGGGTGAGTTGTCCGAGGTTTGGTCAAAAGATTATGCAAACTTTCAGGGAATCGTTTTCTTTACTGTCGCCATTATGGGTTTGGCGACTACCTTGGTGCTCACATTGTCCTTTATGCAGCTCTTTAAAACTTCCAACAATCTCAAAACCAAATGAGGTCAAAAAACCTTGTAGATTAAGGATTAAAGCGTATATTTGCACCCGCTTAAATAGCGAGTAAACGTAAATTATACACTATGTACGCAATTGTAGAGATGGCAGGGCAGCAATTCAAAGTTGCAAAAGACCAGAAAGTGTACGTTCACCGTTTGCAAACAGAAGAAGGGAAAAAGGTAACTTTTGACAAGGTTCTTTTGTTGGATGATAACGGAAGCGTAACTGTTGGCGCCCCCGTCATAGATGGTGCAGCCGTTGAGGCAAAAGTGGTAAAGCACCTGAAAGGAGACAAAGTAATCGTCTTCAAAAAGAAAAGAAGAAAAGGGTATCGTACCAAAAATGGTCATAGACAAGCCCTAACGGAAATCGTTGTAGAAGGTATTATTGCAAAAGGCGCCAAAAAAGCAGCTCCCAAAAAGGAGAAAGCAGTAGAAGCACCTCAAGCAAAAGCTGAACCAGCCAAAAAAGCTGCCGCACCAAAAACAGAAGCTCCAAAAGCATCAGAAG
This sequence comes from Bacteroidota bacterium, assembly GCA_038530835.1. Classification (GTDB taxonomy): domain Bacteria; phylum Bacteroidota; class Bacteroidia; order Flavobacteriales; family Flavobacteriaceae; genus Flagellimonas. Next base: position 764 of record JBCBCH010000239.1, read on the forward strand.
ACTTGAGCGGTAAAACGGTTGCAGAGTTAAAAGAAATGGCAAAAGCCCAAGGAATTACGGGCATTTCTTCAATGAAGAAAGCTGAATTGATTGAGGCTTTAAGTAAATAATCAAGCGTTAAAAACAACATATCATGGCACATAAAAAAGGTGTAGGTAGTTCTAAAAACGGAAGAGAATCGGAATCGAAACGCTTGGGCGTTAAGATTTTTGGAGGTCAAGCCGCTTTAGCGGGTAACATTATTGTTAGACAACGCGGAACCAAGCACAATCCTGGTGAAAACGTATACGCAAGTAAAGACCATACCTTGCATGCCAAGGTAGACGGTATCGTGAAGTTTGAAAAGAAAGCTGGAGGCAAGTCTTTTGTATCCATTGAGCCCTTTCAAGCCTAAGCAAAACGGACAACAAATAAAAAATACCCCGCTCATCGAGCGGGGTTTTTTTATGACTTATTTTAAAATATCCTCAATAATTTTAAGATGATGCCCCGTATGAATCCTCAGGAAACGTTTGGTCTGCCCCTTATTAATGATATTGAAATACGGATGTTCAAAATGTACATTGTCGTCAAGCGCCTTTAAGTTGTTTAAATTTTGTTGGGCTTGTTCCCATTGCAGATAAAGGTTATCTGTCAAAATCTCTTCAGGAGGTCGTACCCTTTTGGGCGCTTCGGCCACGCCTCTAGGAAAATCACCCCATGCAAAAATGCATATTCTCGAAAAACTGAAGGTGTATTGATATTCCTCTGGATTGGATTTTTCCAATTCCTCGTAAATCTTGTTTATGGTTTTTAAAGAATGGTCAATATGCCAAGCTACATCTGCCTTGGAAACCGCTGGATTCTTGGCATCTCGTTGCAAGATATAGCCGTGCAAAGCTTCCATCTGGTCATCCATAAAAGTGTCACTTGATTCGGTGTTCCTAGTCAAAACAATACCAATTAATGTTAGGACAACCCCTAAGAAAATGATTCTATTTCGAATTTTCATGACGTTTCTTTAAAAATTAAACCGGTTGATGTTGAGTCATACCCCCCATGACCTTTTGCATGATTTTTATCTTGCCCCAGCGCGGTACAGTACGCAAGCCTAACATTAAAATTTTGGTAAGGGTTCCTGGGAAGACTACAGGACGTTTTCCCAAGGCTTTCAAAATAGGCCAAGCTACATCTTCAGGCCTTAGGGCATTTTTCATTTTCATGTTGGCCCGCTGTGCAAAACCACTTTCCACTGGACCAGGGGCTGCGGTGACCACGTCCACTCCGTAGGGTTTTAACTCGTGATACAAACCTTCCCCGAATGCTTGCACGTAGGCCTTTGTGGCCGCATAGTTTGTTGCGTTTGGGACGCCTTGAAACCCAACAATAGAGCTCAATAAGACAATTCCGCCTTTACCAAGTTGTGAAAATCTTCGAGCAAAATGATGGGTCAGCATCATCAAGGCAATGGTGTTTACCTGCAGCATTTCGAGCTCTTCCCCTAGGTTCGATTTGGCAAACTGACCGGAGGTTCCAAAACCTGCGGAACCTACAAAAACACCTATGGGAAGGTCACCTAAACTGTGAATCAACATTTCAATATCTCCGATGTTGCTGAGGTCTGCAACGATAAGGTCGGTATGGATACCATAAGTTTCTTCTAGCGAAGTGCTTAAGTTCTTGAGGGCTCGGACATTTCGGCCTGTAAGTACCAAATGCATGCCCAGGCTGGCCAGGCAATGGGAAATCTCTTTCCCAATGCCTGATGAAGCTCCGGTAACCAGGCCCCATGGGCCATAAGACTGTACAAATTTGTTTTTTCTTGGTTTGGAAAACATGGTCTTGGGTTTAGAATTGAAACTTATAACCAAAATCTGGGAAGAAACCAATTTGGTTTACCTCATCGATATTATTCGTCAAGCGATTGTAACGTCTAACAAAAATGTTTTCGTTGGCAGTAACGTTCTGAAGGTCAACATAGAATTGATGGGAAGTCTTTTTCGCCCTACTGTTGATTTTGAGACCAAACTTTACATCCCATCGGAAGTAGTCTTCATATTGTTGGCTAAAGGCCAAATCTTCTTGCAGAACCTCGAAACCAGCATTTCTGGAAGCCTCTAGGTCAACCGGTGTGAAATAGCGTCCACCAGATGTGGTCAACCGAGTATCCACGAACAAAATGTTCTTGCCAGAGCGTCCTGTTTTGAACTCTTTTCCGGCCAAAAAGTTAACGACATAGCCATTATTGAATGGCGTGTTGCGTTCAATACCGTCGCTGCCTTCATACTTACTTTCAAAGAACGAGCTAGTGAGCAAACCATAGAAACCATCACTAAAGAACTTTTCGAGGGTCAATTCAAGCCCTTGGTTGAATCCAGTTCCCGCATTGATCAGGGAAACCCTGTCATTGTCAAAATCGAAATCGGCCCCTTCCGTCAATGTGGAGTAGCTTGATGGGAAGGCTTCCACGGCTGCATTGTCAATATCCTGGCGATAAATTTCCAGCTTTCCGCGCCAGTTGTTACCGAGACGTACATCATATCCTAAAACATAATGGGTGCTACTAATAAAATCCAAGTCCCTATTGGTCTGTACCGCGGTTCCATTAACATTCTCATTTAAGAACAAGATGGGGAGTGGTGCAGATTGGTAATGCACTCCATACCCCACATTAAAAGTGTGGTTGGGAAATGCTTGAAAGTTCAATGCACCTCTGGGTCCCACAGCGAATTGCTCGTTGAGGCTGCTATATTGTGAATGCAAACCGGCACTTAAAGTCAGTTTTGGGGAAAGACGAAACTGTCCTTGAATATAAGGCTGTAGTACGGTCAAATTATCATCGATGTCTCTAAAATTCACCAAATCCGGGTCGCCGTCCCCATCAAGGTCAGCTTGTTCATTTCGGTCCAACAAAAGACTCGTGATATTCGTTTGTTCGGCCAAAACTCCTGTTCTCAACGTGAATTTACGATTGATTTTCGCGTTGAAAAGCGTTGAAAAAGTAAAGCGAGTTTCCGTGTTATCAGCTTCGGTGTAACGAATGAGTCTTTCTTGCGGAGTGTCCTTGTCGATAAAGCGGTCTACCTCAAAATCATTTCCGGTATAGGAAACTGAGGCGATACTGCGCAAAAATGCATTTTGCCCCAACTTCAATTTGTTTTTTAGTCCAATTACCCCAAAACGCGATTTCACAAAAGTGTTTTCATCTTCTGCAGCAAAGAGGTCATCGGTGTCGATATCGTCCCCCAAGAAATCAATATCAGAGGTTCCTATAATCCCAAAAGTGGAAAAGTTACCGAGTTTTCCCGTTCCAAAATCGATATTGAATGAAACATCACTGTAGTTTGGCGTAGCGGCCGTACCTCCAGCTCCAGCGCCAAGAAGACCGACTAAGGAATAACGCCCTGCAACCAAAAATGAACCATTCTTTTTACCCAAAGGACCTTCGGCCATTGCTTCCACCCCGGTAAAAATTCCGGTTTGGAGGGTATACTCGTAATCGTCTGTATTTCCCTTTCGAAAACCAAGGTCAAAAACCCCACCAATGGCATTACCATATTCTGCTGGAAAAGCTGAGGTGATGAAATCGGAATTTTTCAACAGGTTTGGATTCAAAGCGGATACGGGTCCGCCGGTAGTTCCCAAAGTAGAGAAGTGGTTCGGGCTGGGAATAGGCACTCCTTCCAAACGCCATAAAAGTCCGGTTGGGGAATTTCCCCTTACGACAATATCGTTACGGCTGTCATCAGGCGCAGAGACCCCAGCGAAGTTTGCTGCGAGTCGTCCCACATCACTTCTTCCTCCTGAGAAGCGAGTAACTTCTTCCACCCCAAATTGACGGGCAGAAACCGTGGCCAACTTGTTCAAGGGTTTGTCTTTGTTGGCTTCGTTGGTCAGTACCACTTCATCTAACGCGTTGAACGATTCCAATAAACTTATTGTGATAAAGACATCTTTTCCAGTCGTTACCTCAAGATTGGGAATGGTAGAGCTTTCAAATCCTATAAAACTAATGCGTAGCGCTTGTCTTCCAATGGGTACATCTTCCAATATGAAGCGACCATCAAAATCGGAGATGACTCCGGTAGCGACTTCGGAATTTAAAAGTTCAACAGTAGCCCC
>JBCBCH010000240.1:0-4842 GCA_038530835.1 Bacteroidota bacterium
ATTTTTGATTGAAGGTGAAAAAGTCGTTTTGGGTGCTGGGGAATCCATAAAAATCACGAAAAATACCCGAGTGCAATACGCCAACCCCTTTGAAGAGGCATGCGAATACGTTTCAGTCTGCACCCCCGCTTTTGATATCAATAAGGTACATCGTGAAGAAGAACTTTAGCAACAGTTCTATTGCAGTCCATATTGTTCACGGTTCGCCAATACTTTTGGAGAGTTTTTTTGCATCCATTCGGTGAGTTCCAATAGTCTTTCTACATAGCTATGACCAAACTCGGTCAAGCTATATTCCACACGTATTGGTACTTCTGGAAAGGCCTCACGCTTGAGATAACCATCCGCCTCGAGCGCCTTCAACCGTTGACTCAGCACTTTATTGGAAATTCCGTAGACGTATTTTTTAAGCTTATTAAAGCGAAGTGTATCGAAATAGGCCAACCACAAAATAATCAAGGTGCTCCACTGATCGGAGGCTACCGACATCACATCGCGAACTGGACACAAGGCAGGTGGATTTTTGTAATCGATGTGCGCAAACATTTTTTCCAACTTTTTTGTAATCCTAACTTTCTGATTATCAACAATAGTTTCCATAATATTACTTAATGAGCGTTGTGTTACCGTATTTTATTCGGATAGGAATCCGTATTTTTAATCTCCTTTATAGAGTAAGTTACTAAAAGTAACCAATATGAAAAAATTCCTTTCCAAACTTATTCCGCGTTTCTATGGATTTTACTTTAATGTACTATCCCTATTCAACAAGAAAAAAACAGCTCAAAAAGCCTTTGATGTATTCTGTACGATTCGTAAAGGAAGAATTACTGAAAAGCAAAAACCATACTTAGACCGCGCCAAAATGACCGTTGAAAACGCCGCTGGGCATGAAGTACAACTCTACAAATGGCCCGGAAAAGGAGATACGGTGCTTCTTGTGCATGGGTGGGAAAGCAATGCTTACCGTTGGCGGAACCTTATCCAGAAATTACAAACGTTCGACTTCAACATTATCGCGTTTGATGCGCCTGGGCATGGAAACTCGTCAGGACATCAATTGTATGTTCCTCTGTATAGTGATTGTCTGCAAGTATTGATTGAAAAGTATAAACCCACCTATCTTGTTGGGCATTCTGTTGGGGGCATGACCCTTTTGTACAATGACTACTATCACCAAAATGAGGGTATTGAAAAAATGGTCACCATCGGGTCTCCCTCAGAGTTTAAGGAAATCATGGCCAACTATCAAAATATTTTAGGTTTTAATGGAAGGGTTCTTGCGGCTTTGGACCAATACATACAGAAACGTTTCAATATGCGCATAAAGGACTTTTCATCCTCACGCTTCGTTCAAAACAATACCAAAAAAGGTTTGTTGTTCCATGACCGTTTTGATGCCATTGCACCCTATCATGCCTCTGAGCAGGTCCATTCCCATTGGAAAGGCAGTACGCTGGTCAGTACAGAAGGGTTGGGCCATTCCATGCACCAGTTAGAGGTAAACGATAAAATCGTTTCGTTTTTGGCTTCGTAAAACTTAGCTAAAACTCTCTGTACGGTGCGTTCAAGAAGGCATTCGCTTCTTTTTCAGCAAACAGCGCTTTTTCCGCATCCCAATGGAGGGTTTTGTTGGGAAAACGTCCTGCAATTACCCCCAATAGAATCGTTTCGGTCAACTTAGCTGCATACGAAAATGGTGCGGTACACTCCCCTTTGCCCAAACAAGCATCTACAAATTGGTGGTAGTGCTTCGGCCCTTCGGAATCATAATTCCGTATAGGTTCGCCTAAGTTATGTTCTTTGGAAATTTGGGCAATTTCTTCACTGATATCCACATATTGGTCCCCCAAGATTTTTTGGGGCAGTTGCATAAAATGTGGCAACAGTAATCGGCCCGCTTCTCCGATGAACATAGCACCTTGCTCTGGTAGTTCCCCTAGTTTTGCCATGTTGGCATCCAGTGAAATCTTATCCTCCATGGTTTGTTCATTTTTTTGAACGGGTTTGTTGTCTTTTTGGCTTTGCAGGCCAGGCAAAACAAGGTCAACATGCTCATTTGGAGCTCCTGGACCATCATACCAAACCCATTTGAGTTTTTCGGAAGTATACTTTGTCCCTGGAAACTCATAGGTTACGACGTTCTGTGTCGGAAAACCAAAATCATTTGGTTCGCGACATTCATTCCGAATGGTCAAGGGAACACCCAACTGCAACGCATTGTAGGGCGTATCAAAAATATGTACCCCCATATCGCCTAACGTTCCACAACCATAGTCCAACAATTTTCGCCAGTTACCCGGATGATAATAACCTTCTTTATAAGACTGCAGGGGAGCGGTACCCAACCAAAGATTCCAATCCAACGTATCGGGAATCGAATCTTTACCTGTTGGAGGGGGACCATCATATCCCCAATCTTTAGGAGACCAGGCCCTTACGGTATGCACTTTTCCGATAATTCCAGATTGGATGAGCAGGGTAGCCAAGCGATAGTCGTAAAATGAATGGACTTGAATCCCCATTTGAGTGACCAACTTGTTTTTAGTCGCCAAGGCCTCCATGGCCCTTGCTTCCGAAACGTGATGAGTCAGAGGCTTTTGACAATACACAGGTTTTCCCATTTCCATGGCCATTAGCGAAGCAGGGGCATGTGTATGGTCGGGGGTTGAGACGATGACGGCATCAATAGTATTCTCCATGGCACGTAACATTTCCCGGTAATCGGAAAAGGTCTTAGCCGATGGATACAGCTTTTGAGCATTAGTAAGATACGTTGCGTCCACATCGCAGAGGGCAACTACCTCTACTTCCCCATGGGATGTTATGGCCTTTAAATCTTCAAATCCCATGTTTCCAACACCGATATGGGCGGTTCGCAACTTTTTATTCTTTTTGAATGCTAGCATTCCAGAGGGTAAAACCGCTAATGAGGAAGCCGCCGCTATCGTTTTTAGAAAGGTTCGTTTTTTCATATCCGTAGGATTATAACTTTCTGATTTTTATGTTTCGGAACCAAATCGGGCTTGCATGGTCCTGTAATCCGATATAGCCTTTTTTGAATTTTCCATAGTCGACGCTATTTTTCCATTTATCGGAATTTTTCCGTTCGTACCAAGCATCATCCCATGGCACAAAAGACAATACCATCTGTCCGTTCAGCCAATGCTCCACTCTTTCGGGAGTGAAGACAATTTTGGAGATATTCCATTCCCCAATGGGGTTTAATTTCTTATTCAGGGTATCCGCTGGATGCATCGCATAATCTGATGCTGTTCGCTGCAAGGGTTTTAACTCCTCAGGTTTGTGGGTATAGCCCAAACTTTTGTTATAGGCGGTCAAGTCATGTATGTGGGCATAATTCACATCATCAATGAGCTGGTATTCCGGAGCAACCTCAGGTGGTGCCCCGTACCCCTCTTTGATATGGTAAAAGATACCGCTGTTCCCGCCTTCAGGAAGCTTCCATTCTAGGGATAACTCAAAATTATCAAACTCCTCGGCACCATAAATAATATCTTTTCCACCTTCATAATCCTGCTCCAAGCCTAACTCCGTATCAAAAGTCAGTTCCTTGTTTTTAATGACCCAGCCAGGGGGTAAAGCCTCTCCATTATAGGCCCGCCAACCTTCTGTGCTGGTTCCGTCAAAAAGATATATCCAATCCCCCTCAGTTTTCGTTTGAACAGATTCAGCTTCCATTTTGGTTTTTGATTCGGTTTTGCAGGCACCAAGCAAGACGAGAAATGCAAGAGTAAAGAGTGAGTTTTTCATTGTATTGGGTATGCTATATTGGATAATTCCCAAAGTACAATCCTTTGGGCATTTTCACCATATTAATAGACTATTGACTTTAGTCAGACCATGAAGGCATACCAAGACACCATCAACTGCCGGGTACCGTTTCTGGTATTTACAGGGTTACGGTTGGCAAACCTGCTTCAACCATTTCCTCATGATTGCTTTCGAGATACCATTCCAGTCAATCAAATCTAGAATCTTGACAATTTAACTTGATCATTGAGCTCTAGCTATGTTTGGTTAAGGTTAGGTTAATCTTTCTTGTAGTGAAAAATTCAAGTTCTTTTTTGTTAAGATTTTTTTTACATTTAAGAAAACCTAATTCCAACCTCGTTATGAAATTTCTGTCAAGACTGTTATTATTTGCTTCTTTTTGTATTGTGCTATCCTGTGAAGAAGAAATCTACGAAACCCCTACTACGAATGAAGCTGAATCCATTGAAGTGGATGAGCAAACATTTGCCAAAAAGTTAGAAAACCCTTACACTCTCGAAAACATGCAAAGTGCTTTGGATAGCATTAATTTTGGAATAACCAAGGGAAACTTTAAAGACCAGAAAGGTGGTGTAGCCTTCAAGCCAGGCAACTTTCAAATTCAGGCAAATATGCTGTATATCAAGTTTACGCCTCAAACCGCACAAGAGGAAATGCAACTAAAACGTGATACAACCTTAGCATTGATTGATTATCCCTTGGGTTATGAATACTCCGAGGAATATTTCTTGAACAGAACACCACTGGGTGAAAATGAGATTCCCGCATACTACACCACTGTATCGCCAAACAAAGTTTTGCCTGAAGGTGTGGCTTATGAGGTTTTGGAAGAAATGTACATTCCCACAGAGGACCGCTATTTCCAAAATGTACAAGACCTCACATCCAAAAGCGGTATTATTTCCAATAAAACAGATTTTGGGAATCACTTGATGCACCAAGCCTTGAAACAAACCAATAATCTTGAATTGGATGGCCTCAATGATATGCCTGATCCCCAACCCGGAATAATTGGTATTCGCATTGGTAGCCGATGGAGACCAGAAG
>JBCBCH010000241.1:0-4841 GCA_038530835.1 Bacteroidota bacterium
CCAAACAGCTTTCTCAGCGGGGAGGGGATTTGGTTTGTGAATACTTGGGAGAACGTGTCAAAATCTCAGGAAGGGCTGTTCCTTATCTCATTGGTGAAATTGAAGTTTAGCTTATAAGTAATAAGCATAAAGCTTAAAGCAAATGGTCAACTATAAAAATTACAAAGTCTGGCAAAAATCGCATCAGTATGTTTTTAAAATGTATGAGATAACCCAGGGTTTTCCAAAGACTGAACAGTTCAACTTGATTTCTCAAATTCAAAGAGCCTCTATTTCAATCCCTACTAATATTGCAGAAGGTTGTGGAAGAGAAACTGAAAAAGAATTAGTTCGATTTCTTTACATAGCTTCTGGCTCTGCTCACGAATTGGACTATTTATTATTGGTTTCTTCAGAGCTCGGTTTTATAGAATCCAAGAATGCGAAGAAACTCATTTCTGAAATTGACGAAATCAAAAAAATGTTGGCTGCTTTAATTCGAACAATAAAAACATCTCTTAAAGCTTAATGCTGTTAGCTTAAAACTATTTTTATGTATCCATTAATCCGAAATAGAAGACTCCGACAAAACGAATCCATTCGAAGATTGGTTCGTGAAACCATTATCACTCCAGACGACTTTTTAGTGCCGCTTTTTGTAGTAGAAGGCAAAGGTGTCAAAGAAGAAATTCCCTCTATGCCCAACTACTACCGCATGAGTTTGGATCATCTAGAAAAAGAAATCAAAGCGCTTTGGGATATGGCCCTTTGCGCGGTTTTATTGTTCGTCAAAGTACCCGATGAACTTAAAGACAACAAAGGTACTGAGGCGCTAAATCCAGACGGATTGATGCAACGCGCGATAAAAACCGTTAAAAATGCGTGTCCAGAAATGTTGGTAATGACCGACGTAGCCCTGGACCCTTTTTCAGCCGTAGGGCATGATGGTATTGTGGCTGATGGACAAATTTTGAATGATGAAACAGCAGAGGTTTTGTCCGAAATGAGTGTCTCCCATGCGCAGGCCGGCGCGGACTTTGTGGCACCCAGCGATATGATGGATGGACGTATTCTGACGATTCGTGAAGCTTTGGAAGATGAGGGGTTTCAAAATACGGGCATCATGAGCTACTCCGCCAAATACGCCAGTGCCTTTTATGGCCCTTTTCGGGATGCTCTGGATTCCGCCCCGGTGGATATGCAAAACGTGCCCAAGGATAAAAAGACCTATCAAATGGACCCAGCCAATCGGTTTGAAGCCATTCGAGAAACCCAAATGGACATTGATGAAGGCGCAGATATTGTAATGGTAAAACCAGGTTTGCCCTATTTGGATATTGTCCGTGAAATTCGAAACGAAGTAGACGTTCCTGTCGCGGTCTATCAAGTCTCAGGAGAATATGCCATGCTCAAAGCTGCTGCTCAGAAGGGTTGGTTGGACCACGATACGGTCATGATGGAACAACTGCTAAGCATCAAAAGAGCGGGAGCCAACATTATTGCCAGTTATTTTGCCAAAGATGTGGTGCGGCTATTAGGGTAAATCCTAAAAAATTATCCTACTTTTAAATCAACCAATTAAGCTATGGGACTTCTCCTCTTTTACGCCTTTATTTCTATTTTCTTTTCGTTTCTGTGTTCCATTTTGGAAGCTGTGCTTTTGAGCATCACGCCTACCTACATCAACGTAAAAAAGCAAGAAGGCAAAGAATACGCTGTGCAATTGGAGGCACTAAAAAAGGATGTAGACAAACCACTTATCGCTATCCTCACCTTAAACACCATCGCCCATACCGTTGGTGCTATTTTGGTTGGGGTTCAGGCTAAAGTGGCATATGTGGAATTGTACGGTACGCAAACCCGAAGCTTCTTTGGTATTGAATTTACCGAAGACCTTATGGTTGGGGTGGTCTCTACCATTATGACGATTTTGATTTTGGTGGCTTCTGAAATCATTCCGAAAACCATTGGGGCTACCTACTGGAAACAACTTTCCAATTTTACCGCAAAAGCCTTGAACATCATGGTCTTTGTTTTGAAATGGACCGGATTGTTGTGGATATTACAGTTGTTCACCAAATTGATTGGCAAAAAAGGGCATCATGGTAGTGTATTAAGTCGGGAGGATTTTACCGCCATGACCGAAATCGCTCACGAGGAAGGGGTTTTTGAAGAATCGGAATCCAAGGTCATTAAAAACCTATTACGTTTTGATGAGATTCTGGCCAAAGATGTGATGACTCCGCGAACGGTGATGAAAATCGCCTCAGAAGAAACCAGTATCCAGCAATTTTTTGATGAGAACCGTCCCTTACGATTTTCTAGAATACCCTTGTTCAAAGAACGAGCGGATAATATCACCGGCTTCTTTCTGAAAGACGAATTGATGGAAGCCATTATCAATAAGCAAGGCAAGGAACCACTTTCTACCTTAAAGCGGGAGATTTTAGTAACCAATCGAAGTAAGCCCATCCCTGAGCTTTTTGAAAAATTTGTCGAACAACGAAACCACATTTCCTTAGTGGTGGACGAATATGGTTCGGTAAGCGGTTTGGTAACCATGGAAGACGTGATTGAGACCCTGCTTGGTCTCGAAATCATGGACGAAAGCGATAATGTAGAAGACCTTCAAGTTCTTGCCAGACGGAATTGGGAAACCCGCGCCAAACGCTTGGGAATTATCGACGCGGAAACAGAAACCGACTAATGGAAGTTGCTTATCTTCAAACTCCGATTGGTCTTGCGGAACTTAAAGGTGATGAACATGGCCTAGCGAGCATCAAAGTGCTGGAAGAAGTAAAACCCATCGATATCATTCCCGAGGTTTTGGAAGATGCAGTATATCAATTCCAAGAATATTTTGAGAAAAAGCGCAAGCAGTTCGACCTCAAACTCAATCCTGCCGGCACAACCTTTCAAAAGAAAGTTTGGCAACAACTTCAAGAAATTCCCTTTGGGAAAACCGTTTCTTACCTTGAATTATCCAAAACCTTGGGCGACCCCAAAGCCATTCGCGCAGTAGCAGCAGCAAATGGAAAAAATCCGTTGTGGATTGTGGTTCCATGTCATCGGGTTATCGGAAGCAACGGTGATTTGGTGGGCTACGCCGGAGGGTTGTCGCGAAAAAAGTGGTTGCTCGACTTTGAAAGTCCGATTCAACAGCAATCCTTGTTTTAATTGCGAACGAAATAGGTTGGAAAAAAAGGAAACTCGAAAATTTCAAAACGGTCTCCATCCTCAGCGATTTGTATTACACCTCCCCCAAGTGTATCGGATGACGTTGCTGCAAAACCGACCAAAAACACTCGATTTACTTCATCAAAACGCTGTGTCGTAACCAGTACGTTTTGTCCCACTTCCGTTCCCACTTGATTTAATATTCCAGCCAAATCAATCAGTCTATGTTCTCCGGTTTGCAAATCATATACCGCTGGGCCTTCAGGGAGTATCGCCGGTTGCGGATATGCAAAATTGTAATAAAAACGATTTTCCAGAATTGAAGCGTTCCGGATGGGGCCTGTTTCAAAAGGAAAATTACGCTGTAAGGGTATTTGTTCTATAAAGGTGAGGTCATCGCCACTATAATACTCCAAGGAGGGGGAAGGGATATTTTTTATCACGGCAACCTCATCATTTTCGCCTATCAAAAAACTAAAAGGGGCACTCCCAAAGTCCAAAACGCGACTGAGTTGGTCATTGACTTTATCGTAAACTACCAGTTTGTTGTTACCTTCCATATCGCGAAAAGACAAATACAACTTTTGGTCATGCAAAAGGGGCTGAAAAGTCAACATCACATCGTTCTCGATAGCAATATCACGGGAACTGCTTTCGGTTAAACCCACACTTTGAAGAAAGAAGTTTCTTGCCGTAAAGGGTCCAAAATAGCCAAAGAGCACAGTATCATCCGAATCAATGCCCCAGGCGATAGATCGTTGGGTTGAAACCGTGTAAAAAGAATCGAAATTCTCGCCACTAGATTGGTCTACATTCCATTTAAACAAGCTGAAAGAATCCTGAGAGAAAGTGTAAAACGACAAATTATTGCCATTTTGCCTTAGCGTAAGATAATCTGAAGGCACCCCCAATTGTTCGGTCAGATTTAAAGTGGTTCCCGTTGGAGACCCTACCTGATTGGTATATTGGTATACTTGAAATTGGTCTTCTCCAATAACCGTAAAGCTTGCGGGAAACGTTCCATTGAAGTTTTCACTAGTGTTATCATCATTCGAACAACCCCATACCACAAACGATACCCATATCCATAAATGGATTTTCGATTTCATAGCTTTCATCAATTACAATATACGATTTATAAACCCGCAGCTATGAAATGCTGCTTAATTTGTTATTTTTCGAATTATGACAATACAAAAAATTCCACTCGACCATATACTCTTCTTGGATATTGAAACGGTACCGCAACAACCGAATTATGCTGATTTGGAGGAAGCGGCCCAGAACTTATGGGAACACAAAACGCGCTACCAACGCAAAGACCAAATTGAGGCAGAAGCCTTCTACGAAAACGCAGGAATTTGGTCCGAGTTTGGGAAAATTATCTGTATTTCGGTTGGGTATTTCAACTTGAAGGGCAGCTCACGCGATTTTCGGGTCAAATCCTTTTTTGGAGAAGAGAAGACGCTTTTGATGGCGTTCAAAAACTTGTTGGACGAACATTATCAACATCCCAAGTTTTTGCTTTGTGCTCATAATGGCAAGGAGTTCGACTTTCCGTACATCGCGCGACGAATGCTCATTAACCGAATGGACTTGCCTCATAAACTGGATTTATTTGGAAAAAAACCTTGGGAGGTACCGCATTTGGACACCATGGAACTTTGGAAATTTGGGGACTATAA
>JBCBCH010000242.1:0-4826 GCA_038530835.1 Bacteroidota bacterium
CGTTATGGGTCAGATTGGGCATATTGGGTTGGTTCGTTAATTGATTCTAAAGGATTGTAGCCTATCATTATTGTTGGCCACTAGTATAATTTCCTCGGATTTGTATTTGATTTTCCGTAATTGCTTCACATCTTTATTTGCGAAGAAACCCAATATGCCCAATCTGACCCATAACGAAAACAGTACTTCGCAAGAGGTTTTTCCAAATTATCGGAAACCTTTATTGACCATAACGTTTCTGTTTTTCATGTGGGGGTTCATCACCGTGATGAACGACGTTTTGATTCCGCATTTAAAAGCGGTTTTTGAACTCAGTTATTTTCAGGCGGCCTTAATCCAATTTGCCTTTTTTGGCGCCTTTTTTATCGTTTCGCTGCTTTATTTCCTCGTTTCAGTAAGCAAAGGGGACCCTATTTCCAAAATTGGGTACAAGAATGGCATCATGATTGGACTTTTGTTGTGTGGTTTGGGCTGTTGTCTCTTTTACCCGGCAACTTTAATACAACGCTATGGCATATTCCTAACGGCACTTTTTGTCCTCGCTTCGGGCGTAACCATTTTGCAAATTGCCGCAAACCCTTATGCAGCCATTTTGGGGAAACCTGAAACGGCTTCAAGCCGATTGAATTTAGCCCAAGGGTTCAACTCTTTTGGGGCGACGCTGGCACCATTGGTCGGAGCAATTCTGTTGTACAAAGTCTTTTCGAATGGTGAGATTACGGTCGATTCTCTCAAGATTCCCTATTTGATTTACGGCGGATTGTTCTTTCTGTTGGCTTTGGTTATCAAGTTTATCAAACTCCCATCCTTTAAAAACACGGAGCAGTTGGAAAAAGGGCTCTACGTACTCAAATACCGGCATGTTGTTTTGGGTATGGTGGCCATTTTTGTGTATGTCGGCGGTGAAGTCACTATTGGGAGTTTTCTTATCAACTTTTTCAAATTGGAGACCATTGCTGGGATGGAAGAAGCCCAAGGCGGCGTTTTTCTGTCCTATTATTGGGGTGGCGCGATGATTGGTCGGTTTTTGGGTTCCGTAGCCATGGGCAGCATGACGGATAAAGTAAAAAAGTATATGATAATGGCGGGGCTTTCTGTGATTTCGTTTTTGGTCATATACTTTATCACCGGCGTTCAAAACAACGAGGGAACCTTTTCACTTGAGTTGATTCCTTTTGCTCAGATACAGTTCTTTGTTTTTTTCCTGGTATTGAATTACATCGCTTTTCTGGTTGGGGGTTCCAACCCATCCAGAGTATTGACCTTGTTCGCAACGATCGTAATCGTGCTGTTGGGGGTTATGATATTCGCTGACGGCATGGTGGCTTTTTGGAGTGCCATTGCCATAGGAGCATTTAACTCCATCCTTTGGTCGAACATCTTTACGTTGGCCATTAAGGATTTGGGGAAATATACCAGTCAAGCCTCTTCTTTATTGGTGATGATGATAGTAGGAGGTGCAATTGTACCCATTGTCCAGGGGGGATTAGCGGACCAAATTGGTATCCAACAGTCCTTTATCATCCCTGTTTTTTGTTATGCGTATTTGATTTTTTACGGTGTGAAAGGACACCGGGTAGTTCCTATTAAAAGTATGTCATGAAGACGGACCAGCACTACGTATTGGGGGTTGATATTGGGGGAACCCATATTTCATCTGCCGTGGTGAACATGAACACAAAGAGCATTTTGGAAGAAACCTATGCTTCCAATCTTGTGGCGAACATGGAACCACAAGAGACCATTTTACAAAGTTGGGGCGATACCTTGAATAAGTCTATCAAAGCTGCTGGCCGAAAATCCATTCGTGGCGTGGCCTTTGCCATGCCAGGTCCCTTCAACTATAAAAAGGGAATAGCCTTATATCCAGAGGGGTTTAAATATGGGGAGTTACATGGACTTCATATCGAATCTGCACTCCAAAGCGTATTGGCGAAAAAATTGCCCATGCGTTTTTTGAATGATGCGACATCCTTCGCTGTCGGAGAAGCTTGGTTATCCCATAACGGAGTGAAGGAAAAACAGCTCTGTATCACCTTGGGAACCGGGTTGGGTGCAGGTTTTACACGAAAAGGTATTCCTGTAGTACATGATGCTTCCGTACCGCCCGAAGGCTCCCTTTGGAATTTACCGTATGGCGAAGGCATAGCGGATGACTACTTTTCCACTAGGGGATTCATAACCGCTTATCAAAATTTGACCGGCATAGAGGTAAATGGGGTTCGGGAACTGGCAAACCATTGTGAAACCGATTCCCATGCCAAACAAGTATTCGATGCATTTGGGGAGAACCTTGGAAACTTTTTATCACCATGGTTAAAGCGTTTTGATGCCGATGCCTTGATTATCGGAGGAAACATTGCCAAAGCCTACGCACATTTCGAGAACACTTTGGAAAACACCATGAAAGCGCATGGGCTGAAATTATCCGTACGCATTGCCAAACACTCGGAAAAAGGAGCCATCATCGGTAGCACCTTATTGTTTAATGAAGTGTTTTGGAACAAGGTAAAGAAAGCACTTCCGAAGTATTGAGGTAAGCCTCAAATCCTGTATTTGAAATTGATATCATGAGTAAGCAATTGATTTACAATGGTTCTTCTGTACTTCACATGTTCTGCAGTTTCTTACAGAGATTTATTCGTGACCTTAAAAGGACAGAGTTCAAACTTTTTGAAGGAGGATATCGATATAATTATAGAAAAATCCCCTAACGTTAGAGGCACTTTATTTTAATTCTTCAAAATGCAAATATGAAGCCCTTGCAAAATGAAATCTCTCAAGTGTACATGGAAACAGTCAAAGGCCTTCTTTCTTGGGGTAATATTAAGATTTATTTGAAAACCGTTAAAGTAATTGAAGGCTTCCCTGTTTTTCGGACAGTATAAAAATCAATTATTTTTATATCATGAAGAAGAGCATATTCACAAAAAGTCTTTAAACGCTGCAACTATTTTAACCACCAAAAATGCTGGCATTTCAACTTTTAGTTCAGATTGATTTATTACGGTGACAATACATGTGTCTATATCTTCCAAATAGATCAAATAAGAGGTATAGCCCGGATCGTAACCGCTATGTCCAATGACCCTTCCGGTTTTGCGTGATTTTTCAAATTGCATAACACCAAGGCCATATCCATCATTAAAATCCAACATCATTACAAAAGTTCGATCATTCGCAAACAATGCACCTTGAAAAACAGCCTTTCCAAAAGCAATCAAGTCATCAACATTGGTAAGAATTCCAGCTGCTGGATTATTTCTGTTAAACTCCAACGTAAATTTGGTCAAATCCCTATTTTCATAGTACCCATTAAACATTTCATTAATAGCGGTATTTGAAGGGTTTAGGGAAGTATTGGATAATTCTAAAGGTTTAATTATCCTATTCTCAAAGATTTTGGAAATATCTTTTTTATCTACTTTTTCGGCAATGATACCTAGAAGGATATAATTGGTATTGGAATAATAGTATTTTCCCGGTTTATTTGTTGCGGTATTCTCTCCCAGTTCTAACGCAAAATCCAACCTTTCTTGAAGCGAATAATTTCGGTTCGGATTATTATTCAAGCCGCTTAAATGAACTTCCCCTTTGTTTAAATAATCTACTATTCCACTTGTATGTCTTAAAAGATGTTCTATCGTAATTTCATTCCCATACGAGCGATTTTTGAACCGTGTGAGCTTTCGTAAGGTTTCTTTGTCCACATATTTCACAACCTTATCATCGAGAGAAAGTAGATTTTCTTCCATTTGTTGAAGAATGCAGACAGCCATAAATGTCTTGGTAATACTGGCCGCAATGAACAATTCCTCGCCATTTAACGCATTCAAGTCTTTATTATCCCTATAACCGCTGGTATATATCAAATCCAAACTATCGGGATAAGAAATTCTTGTAATTACACCACTGGCGTATTTGTTCAGTTCCAAATATTCTTTTGATAAGTTGATAATTTCTTCTTTGAGCTCTTTGATGTTACCTGGCTTTTGAGCACATCCATTTTCTAGAACAGTAAACATAAAGATGATTGTAAATAAAGAGAACAGTCTTCTAGGATCCCAAATTTTTCTTCTGATTTTCATTTGATTGACTATATAGGATTGTTAATGATAGTATGATGGATCAGGATCTTTTCTTAATTTATTTGAATCGGTAAGCAATTCCCAAATGGAATATCTTGTACATATTGGTTACATTTCTACGAAATTTCCTGTTCATTTTATTTTTAAGCTCTTGTTGCGCAATTTCGGATAAATCAGAAGACCCAAAAAACTCGTATTGAGGTTCCGGGTATTGACCCCATGCAGGGGTCCATTCAAAACCTGTTGAAAGCCCGTTTTTGAAGTTGTACTGGTACCCTATGCCCAGCGCTACCCCCCAACCCGAAGGCCTTGTTTGTTGAATCTCTAGGTTTCCAGAATAGCTTTCATTTGCTATCTCTCGATTTCTTGAATCGAATAACATGGTTTCGGTATCTTTTCCATTGTAAACAAATCCCCCTGAGAGATAGGGACCGTATTTGATTGGGGTGTATCTAACGTGTCCCAAAAAGCGTTGGGCCACGGATTCTGATGAACTTAGCAATCCATCTAATCCTGATGATTTAGCGTTAAATGATGAGTCATCTCTTTTAATTCTATCTTTGACTTGATAAATCAAACCAGCATATATCTTATCCGTAAAATGATATCCTATAGAGATGCTTGGTTTAAAACTACCTCCAGTGGGAAGTTCTCCCAATCCAAGTCCAATTTGCCAGGAACTTTCAATAATTCCATTGTTACTTTGTCCTTTTGCGACACTTAAACCAAAGAAATAGG
>JBCBCH010000243.1:0-4822 GCA_038530835.1 Bacteroidota bacterium
GGGCACGTGATGCCAGTTCCGGGACCACCAAAAAAACATTGTTCCCGTAGTTCATCAGGCCTTGGCCAAAGCAAATATCGACAAAAAACAACTCTCAGCCATAGCTTTCACGAGGGGCCCTGGTTTATTGGGGTCTTTGTTGGTAGGGACTTCTTTTGCCAAATCCATGGCGCTGGCTTTGGATATTCCCCTGATTGAGGTCAACCATATGGAAGCCCATATTTTAGCCCACTTTATTGAGGATGAGGAAATGAAGGCCCCGCCTTTTCCCTTTTTGGGAATGACCATCAGCGGCGGGCATACCCAAATCGTTTTGGTCAAAGATTATTTTGACATGGAAGTCCTTGGGGAAACTTTGGATGACGCCGTAGGAGAAGCCTTTGACAAAAGTGCAAAATTGATGGGACTGCCCTATCCTGGCGGCCCGTTAGTAGACAAACATGCACAAAATGGGAATCCAAATGCTTTTTCGTTTCCCAAACCGAAGGTTGATGGTCTGAACTTCAGTTTTAGCGGATTAAAAACCAGTATCCTTTACTTCTTGCGAAAACAAACACAGCGCAATCCCGCTTTTATCCAAGAAAATATTGATGATATCTGTGCTTCGGTCCAGCACACTATTTTGGAAATTCTGATGGACAAGCTCAAGCTAGCCTCCAAACAAACCGGCATCACCCACATCGCGATTGGTGGTGGTGTAGCGGCCAACTCTGGAATTCGAGCGCGTTTAAAAGAGGCTGAGAAAACAATGGGTTGGACGACCTATATCCCAAAATTCCAATATTGCACCGACAACGCAGGCATGATTGGAATAGTGGGATACCTTAAATATTTAGAGGGCGTTCAAAGCAATCCGAATATAGCAGCGCAAGCTCGTTATGCAATTGGCACCTCGGCCTAAAATTCAGTATACTATGCAGTTGTTTTACCATCCTACTGAACCTGTTACCGGAGCGACCTTATCTTTTTCAGCAGAAGAAAGCAAGCATATCGTGAGGGTTTTGCGTAAAAAGGTAGGGGACGTATTTCAGGCCACGGATGGGCAAGGACACTTTTTTATTATCACTTTGACCCATACGGAAGTTCGACATTGCCAAGGGACCATTGGTGATGTCAACAAGGTTTCCAAAAAACCCTATCAATTGCACATGGCCGTTGCGCCAACCAAAATGAACGAACGATTCGAATGGTTTTTGGAAAAAGCCACCGAACTTGGGGTAGATGAAATCACACCAATATTGTGTGAGCGCTCGGAACGAAAGGTCATAAAAGCGGAACGCCTGGAACGCGTCTTAGTCTCAGCGATGAAACAGTCCTTGCGAGCATACCTTCCCAAACTCAATCCTTTGACACCCTATCAAGATTTCCTTGAAAAGAATCCCAATGGAAGGAAGTTTATTGCGCATTGTGCCCAAGGGAAGCGTAATGTGCTCACTGATTTTCTTCCACCTCAAGAAGATGTCGTTTTTCTTATTGGGCCAGAGGGCGATTTTTCCGAAAATGAAATCCAAAGTGCATTGGATTTGGAATATGTTCCTGTTACCTTAGGAAAGAACCGATTGCGTACCGAAACCGCCGCGGTAATGACCTGTGCCTCTTTTGCGTTGTTTGAAGAAACTTCCTAGAGCTTGGTTTGGGTACCCCCGGTAATATCCAACTGTTCATTTTCGGTCAACACAATAAGGGTAACCGCATCATTTTTTGAAACCAACGTTGGGATATCCATAGAAAGTGTTCCTTTAGCTTCGTTTAAATCCACATATTTTTCAGCTATTACCACATGGGAATTCTTTAACTCCCGATTACGGTTTTCTCCCCGCTGTACCCAAGTGGTTTTTTCGTCAAGAACCAAAACGGCCCGAAGTAGTTTTTCATCCAAATCTCCAGAAACGGTATAGGCGAAATCCACTTTACCTGGGTTCTTTTTAACTGCCGACAAGGTCACTTTGTTCTCAAGACGTTGTTGACCATATTCCTTGAGTTTTTCGGTAAGCACTCTTGCATTCGAACCTACCAAATGTTCTTTTCCATTCACAATAAGTTGTGGGGTGTAATTGCTGTTTTCACGAAACTTGCGATTATAGGCCCTTTGCTTTTTGGTGTATGCAGAACTTCCAAAGGGGTCTTTCCAACCGATATAATCCCAATAGTCTACGTGGTACGATAGCGCCAAAACTTCATTGGGATATTGCTCTTGCACTTGTGCCAATAATTTGTCTGCCGGCGGACAACTGGAACAGCCTTGAGAGGTGAACAATTCCAATACCACCTTAACCTCTCCCGAAAATTCCATTTTTTCTGCCGTTTTCATAGGTTCCGAAGGAATTTCTTTCGCATTCCAAAAAAGCATTACGGCCAGCACTACAAAAACTACTATTGCGAAGGGTTGCACTAACTTTTTAACCATGGATCATTTACATTTGATATATAGTTAATCGTAAAAGGATGAGACAGCTTACGGTGATTTGGACATTTTGTGTATTTGCGATGTCCTTTTTGGGGGTGGGGCAAGAAATTGCCGTCTTGAAATACGGCGGCGGTGGCGACTGGTACTCCAATCCAACAGCGCTACCCAACCTTATCCAATTTTGCAACACGAACATCGATACACGTATCGCTCCCAAACCACAAACAGTTGAACCGGATGGACCAGAGTTGTTTCAATATCCTTTGCTGCACATGACGGGGCACGGGAATGTGTTTTTTACAGATGAGGAAGCCGAAAATCTTAGAGAGTACCTCCTCTCGGGCGGGTTTTTACATATTGATGATAATTATGGCATGGAACCGTATTTACGTCGAGAATTAAAAAAAGTGTTCCCCGATAAAACTTTAGACGAGTTTGGCGCGGACCATCCTATTTTTTCCCAGAAATATGTCTTCCCCAATGGGTTGCCCAAAATTCATGAGCACGATGGCAAACGACCCCAAGCCTTTGGCATTTCATATGAAGGACGTTTGGTTTTGTTGTTCACCTTTGAAAGCGATCTGGGTGATGGCTGGGAAGACCCCGAAGTCCACAACGACCCAGAAGAGGTTCGGACCAAGGCTTTGCAAATGGGAGCGAATATCGTCCAATACGCTTTTACACAATAAAACATGACCGCCAAAACCCTATCCAACGGAATCATTCGTGCCGTAGCCATCATGGCCGGGGCGGTACTTTTATGTTATTTCATATATGCAATAAGGTCCGTAGTGGCTTATATTGCTATAGCAGGAGTGGTCGCCTTACTGGGTAGACCTGTTATCTTATTTCTTCGGAATAAACTTAAATTCCCGAATACCTTAGCTGTTGTCGCAACAATGCTGTTGCTGTTTGGAATTTTCTTTGGTATTCTGGCCTTGTTCATTCCCTTGATTTCGGAGCAAAGTAAAAATCTATCCCTTTTGGATTTGGAAGAACTGAAAGCCAATCTCAATACACTTTATTTCCAAATTTTGGAATACTTCGGTATGACCACCGATGGGGTGAATGATTTGCTGCAGGAATCCGGTTTGGAAGAGAGTGTCATCAAAGGACTGGATCTTGGGTTTATTCCAAACTTTTTGAACGCTTTTGTAAATGTGTTGAGCAACTTTAGCGTTGGATTGTTTTCGGTTTTGTTCATCTCCTTTTTCTTTTTGAAGGATAGCCAACTCCTGCAAAATGGATTGATGATTTTCGTACCCGATAACAAAGAAGGCAATATGGTCGCTTCTATTGAAAAAATAAAGGGATTGTTGTCAAGATATTTTGCGGGTATCTTGTTACAGCTTTTAATATTATTTGTTATTTACACGGTTACCCTTTTCATCGTGGGTGTGGAAAATGCCATCGTTATTGCCTTCTTGTGTGCCCTCTTCAACATTATTCCCTACATCGGTCCTTTGGCCGGTGGAGCTATTATGATTACGCTGACCATGACGAGTTTTTTAGGATATGATTTTAGTAGTGTGATTCTACCCAAAGCGCTTTATGTTTTGATTGGAATAATCATTGGTCAATTGGTGGATAATTTCTTTTCACAGCCTTTTATTTTTTCCACCAGTGTGAAGTCACATCCACTGGAAATTTTTCTGGTCATCATCATTGCAGGATTGCTATTTGGCGTGGTCGGCATGGTTGTGGCCGTACCAGGTTATACGGCAATTAAGGTCATTTTAAAAGCCTTTTTAGCGGAAAATGCGTTTGTAAAAAAGCTTACCAAAAACTTATAGTTTTTATTTGAATAAAGATATTTTAAATACTGGTGTACAGAATTTTATACAAAAAAATTTAAATACTGACATCGTGTCAGTCATTACGCAAAGCCAGCAATTTCCCACCATTTCGCAAAAAGAGCTAGCCGGTCAAATTGAAGCCAAGAAAAAAAGTGAACACAAACTGCCAACTTGGTTCAATGCATCACAAATTTATTATCCTGGAAAACTATCGATAGAGCAAACCAGCTCTGAAAAAACAGCACAATACAAAGCAAGTTTAATTGAAGGAAAAATGCTGCTTGATATGACAGGTGGCTTTGGGGTAGACACCTACTTTTTTTCTTCGAAATTTTCGGTAATACACCACTGTGAAAGAGAGGCAGAACTGAGCGCTATTGCAGCACATAATCATGCTGTTTTAGATGGAGGAAAAGCAATTTTTCATGCCGGAGATGCGCTAGAATTTTTAAATGACCCATCTCAAAACTGGGATTGGATTTATCTCGACCCCGCTAGACGAAAAGACCATGTGGGAAAAGTATTTTTATTTCAGGATTGTGAACCTAATGTACTTGATATACTTCCCCTTCTTTTCGAGAAAACCGAAAATATCCTCATCAAAGCAGCTCCCTTATTG
>JBCBCH010000244.1:0-4798 GCA_038530835.1 Bacteroidota bacterium
TTAGTCTTAACCAGTTTACATTCCTCGATTCCAAGAAAAGCTCAATCACTGCTCTAATCCATTTAAAGTGGCATAAAACTTCTCAATTCTACTCTTATCGGTAACCTCTTTATCTAGTTGAATTATAGAGTATTCTGGGTTTTTCTTGGATATGTTAACTTCAAAATATTTCCCTATCAACCCCCGGTCATTGTCAGCAGTGCTTTCAAAAGTAGTATAGACACTATTGGCGAAAAAATAGGTGTAATAAACGCCTCCAGAACTCCTTTTGCTGGATGTATTTGTGACTTTGGCAATGGTAACATGCTTATTTTTTTCAATGTTATCTGCTTCTACTTGCTTCTTAATCAGGCCTCCAAAAAACAAAAAGCAGAAGACTATCAGAACGATAATTGAAATTAAATACTTCTTTAAAGCTGCCGTTAGCGAGTTTTTCGTTATCAATCTTAGCCCTTTCTAAAATGTTATTTGAAATATTTGGGAAAATCCATTCTTCCGCCTAAAACTCTAACAATGAAGATGTCATTTGCGTTTTTGTAATAGAAAATTACGTGGGACTTAAATCGATATCGGAGCAACATTTTGTTTTTGACGGCTACATAGTTTTTTCCCAATTGTGGATTCTCGGACAGTTCTTCCATCACCTTGCGCAGGCCTTTGCCGTATCGTAGGGATTGGGTCTCGCCAAAATTCTCGATAGTGTATTTGGCTACCCACTTTAGGTCTTGTTTTGCCCTTGCACTAATTACATACCTATTCTTTGGCATTATGCTCGCTTAGTGCCTCTTCCCAAATGCTATCAATGGTTGCATCCGTCGAACCGCTTTCTATACCTTCTATTAAAGCATCATTTAGGTCTACAATACGCTTCCTCCGTTCTTGGTCCTTCCGGATAATATCCCTTATGTACTCGCTATCATTGGTGTAAAAGCCTTGTTCTATGAGACTTTTGACATAAGCATCTTGTTGTTCAGTAAATGTTATGGATTTTCGTACAACAGCCATATCGAACCAATAGTATTAATAATGGTTCAATTTAATCATTTTGAATAAAGTGAACAACAATCTTTTTGAAGACTTCTCTTTTCTTGAAAATCTCAAGAAAGACTGGGAATAAAAAACAGATGTTGCAGTTCGTCTTTACCGATTTCTGTTGAGAGAAACGGCATAATTAAGGCCAAATGGAAACATAATCCTCCTCCGTAATGATAATATGGTCGAGCAGTTCCATACCCAAAATAGTGGCTGCTTTGGCCAGAGTTTCGGTTAAGGCTATATCTGCTTCGCTGGCCACAAGATTTCCAGAAGGATGATTATGGCAGCATACAATTTTCAAACATTTTTTGGCGACGGCTAGGCTTAAAACCTCAGCGGGAGCTAATATATTTCTGTTCTGTGTGCCAATAGTAACCAATTCGATATACTCAATATCGTTCGCACGGTTTAAACCTATCGTCCAAAAATATTCTTTCGCTCGATGATGTTTGTTTTGGCGGAGAAGCACCTTTTGCATGATTCGGGCAATATCTCCGGCCTCAGAGATATTTTTACTTTCATCTTTTGGTAATCTAACGGTCACTTACTTATACAATAAATCAACCCACAAAAGGTAAGATATTCTTGTGCGCTACGGTTAAAAAGAAAGAAAAAAGATTAGAAAGGCTTAAACTTAAACTTCTGCCCACCCACTGAGGCATCGGCCATAAAGCCAGCTTTGGGCATGGCAAATACAGCAACACCATCTTTATACTTGGCATTGGCCGCCACACCGGATTTTAGTGCCACTGCTGAGGCTTCCGCCGCGAATTCGAAGGTGCCTTTGGTAAACCGTTCCAAATCCACATAGGTTTCAAAGAAAATCACCTCAATAATCGCTTGGCCCCCTGCTTGAAAACCTACATTGAGTTTTTTCAAATTGGCCATGCCCACCATTTCACCTCCATCGTACACTACTCCGTTGCCCGAGGCTCCACCAATGATAAAGCCACCTTTGCCCACGTTGGGGAACAACACATATCCTGCAGATTTTTCGAAAAAACTGTCCAAACCTACATTGGCATCCAAAAGGGTTTGTTTGGCGTTCTCGGCATCATCTATGATTTTTTGGTCTTTTGCCGTTTGAGCATGAACGTTGAACAATCCAACGGAAAACAGCAAGGCGAATAGGGAAAGAGTAGTCTTCATAAAAAGGGAATTTAACAAACCCAAAAGTAACCAAATAACTCTGCGACTGTACAAGGCTGCTGCTAATATATTGTTAATCCGAACATTGCTTTCTCGACAGAGCAAGTACAAGCATAGAAGAATCCTATTTGTTGATAAATTCAAGTTGTACGAAAAGTAAGCATAACGTTCACATTTCACTAGTTTTGTTGAGGTTCGTAATCTGAAAACATATGAAGCCACAGGAACAACTTTTTTTCACCGAAATCAAGAACGGAAATGCAAAAGCGCTCGCCCAGATGGTAGAAGCGGATACTTCGCTTTTGAAGGCGAAAGATGGGCGCGGTTCCACACCTTTGATTCTGGCAGCCTACTACAATCACCTTGAAGTGGTAAAGCTTTTGTTGGAACATGGTGCTGAAGTTGATGCGGTAGATGGGTCGGGCAATACGGCCTTGATGGGGGTCGCCTTTAAGGGGTATGAAGATATTGTTTCCAAGCTTTTGGATGCTGGCGCAGCGGTGGACACGGTAAATGTGATGGGTGCTACCGCGTTAATTTATGCCGCTACTTTTAAACACGTGAACATTGCCAAAATGCTTTTGGAAAAAGGGGCAAATACCCAAGTAAAAGATGCCAGAGGCAAAACGGCACTTGATCATGCCAAATTGCAGGAAATGCCTGAATTGGTTGAGGTTTTGGAACGATACAACTAAGGCCCAAACATGGAGGACAAAGAGATTTTGAATCAAATCAAACGGTTGAACGCCTTGGCTGATATGGGCTTGGTGTATGCCGAAAACGGGTTTGACAAAGAGCGCTATGAGGAGCTCAAGTCCATTAGCCAAAACCTTATGGCACATGTGGGCAAGGTGCAAACCAACGAGTTAGCACCCCTACTAATGCCTCCGAAGGACTATCCCACACCCAAAGTCGATGTGAGAGGTTTCCTTTTGAACGAAAAGAAGGAAGTGTTGATGGCTCGCGAGCAGGTTGACCAAAAATGGACGATTCCTGGAGGTTGGGCCGATATTGGGAGTACCCCTTCGGAAATTGCGGTAAAAGAGGTTTTTGAGGAAACCGGAATGCAATGCAAAGCAGTCCGTTTACTGGGTGTTTGGGACAAGCAGGTACATCCGCATCCTCCTGAACCCTACTACATTTACAAACTGATGTTCCATTGTGAGCTACTGGGCGGAACCTTGACCCCTGGTTTCGATATGATGGATGCGGGTTTCTTCCCCTTGGATGCCTTGCCGCCCCTTTCCGAAGAACGTATTTTGAAATCACAAATTGAACAACTCTACCATATGGTGGAGCACAATGTTCAAGACGTATATTTTGATTAAAGCGATGCAAGAAGACCTCAAAGTAGCCTTGGTACAAACCCATCTGCATTGGGAAAATCCAATCGCAAACCGACTGAACTTGCAGGAAAAGCTTCAAGAGATTGAAACTCCGGTAGACTTAATCGTACTTCCTGAGATGTTTACCACGGGCTTTACCATGACTCCCCAACATGTTCATGAGGTTGAAGCGCAACAAACGCTGTCGTGGATGCAAGAAATGGCCAAAAAACACGAAGCTATTGTGGTAGGGAGTCAGGTGTTTTCTGAAGATGGAGATTACTTCAATAGGTTATTTTGTGTAGATGCCAATGGTGTTCTGGGGCAATACGACAAAAGGCATACGTTTACGCTTGCTGGGGAAGATACGGTTTACCAAAAAGGAAAGACAAGACTTCAACTTGAGGTAAACGGATTCACGATTTGCCCATTGATATGCTATGATTTACGGTTTCCGGTTTGGTCTCGAAACATGGAGGATTACGATGTTGTATTGTACGTCGCCAACTGGCCTAGTCCCAGAATTTCGGCCTGGGATGCACTTTTAAAAGCTCGCGCCATTGAAAATATGGCCTATTGCATTGGGGTAAATCGTATTGGGTTGGACCCCGAAGGACATGAATACCCTGGGCATTCTTCGGTGTATGATGTACTGGGAAATCAAGTTGCTTTTTCCGAAAAAGAGGAAATCATCATAGCTCGTCTGAGTAAATCCCATATCACAAAGTACCGGAACAAACTCAAATTCTTGGATGATCGGGATTCCTTTATTGTGAAATAATAAAGTTCTGTTCCAATTCCCAATTCGCGCGAACTTCTATCAGGTCAGGATAATAACTTATCTTCTCGGGTTGCAACCCTTGCAAATAGTTTCCCGTATCCCAAATACCATTGCCGTTGGTATCAAAAATCACTCGAATTACATACTGGCTTGGGTCAAGGTTGTTGAACTCCAAGAGGCCCGGTTCTTTTGAGACGATTTCACGTTGTACTTGTCCTTTTTCATTGGTGAGTTGCACCACAACAGGATATACCACTTCTCCGCTTAAAAACAGTCTTAAATTACCATAATCCGCGTAGCTTCCTGTTGTTAATGAGAAAGATAGGGAATCGCTTTCCATCCCAAAAAAATCGGTTATAGTGCCAGGAAGCATCTCAAAACCGTATTGTTGGTTAGGCTCCAAGGGAAATAAAAAGTCGATTTTATTCTGGATGGTATCCTTACGGAATTCATATTTTCCCGGAAGGCTATCATTAATGGTGAAAGCAATTTTGCTCGTATCAAAACC
>JBCBCH010000245.1:0-4782 GCA_038530835.1 Bacteroidota bacterium
TTAATTCTGCCGCTACGGGCAACGTAGGTGACGGCAAGATATTCGTTTCCGATGTGATAGAGGCGTATCGCATTAGAACCAAAGAAAGCGGTAGCGCTGGAATCAATTAATTGTAACTAACAAACTAACAAGACTTAAAAATCATGACTGAGGTACAACAAGAAACATTGGATCAGGCCGTAGCGGCCATCAATGGAGATATGGGAGCGCTTTGGATTACCCTAGCGGCAGTGCTGGTTTTCTTTATGCAAGCAGGCTTCACACTATTGGAGGTAGGTTTCACACGAAGCAAGAACTCCGGTAACATTATTATGAAAAATATCATGGACTTATCCGTGGGCTCTATAATGTTCTGGGCCGTGGGATATGCCATAATGTATGGTAGCGATTTGGTAATGGGTGGCTTTTTCAGATCAAGTCCCGGAGACCAAGGCTACTTCTTTTTTAGTGCTGACGATTGGTACAACCTTTTCTTCCAAACGGTATTCTGCGCCACCGCGGCTACTATCGTTTCGGGTGCCATCGCCGGTAGAACCAAATTTTCAACCTATTTGATTTTCTCTGCGGTATTGACCACACTTATCTACCCAATTTCAGGAAGCTGGTACTGGCCTTTTGATGACGACGCGTGGTTGAATACTGCCGGGTTTGTTGATTTCGCCGGTTCATCTGTAGTACACGCCGTTGGAGGTGCAGCTGCATTGGTTGCCGCTATTTTGGTTGGTCCCAGAATCGGAAAATACGTTGATGGAAAAGCCAAAGTTATTCCAGGTCACAATATGGCCTTGGGTGCTTTAGGGGTTTTCATTCTTTGGTTGGGATGGTTCGGATTTAACGGAGGTTCCCAATTGGCATGGGGTGGAGACGATACCATCGCTGCTGGCAGTGTTATCATCAATACCAATATTGCTGCTGCCATTGGGGCAATCGCCGCTTTGTTCCTCACTTGGATTCGCTACGGAAAAGCTGACATTTCCATGACGTTGAACGGCGCATTGGCTGGACTAGTGGGAATCACAGCAGGATGTGGTGCCGTAAGTGCCTTTGGCGCGTTCGCTATCGGATTGATTTGTGGTATTATCGTAGTATTCTCCATCGAAATCATTGACAAGAAGTTCAAAATTGACGACCCAGTTGGAGCTATCTCCGTGCATGGAGTATGTGGATTCTTCGGAACTGTATTGGTCGGATTGTTCGCTCTTGATGGAGGACTTTTCTACGGAGGTGGTGCAAAACTACTTTGGGTACAAACCTATGGTTCACTATCCTACATTCTTTGGGCAGCTTTAGCATCTTTCATTGTTCTTTTCATCTTGAAAAAGACTATCGGTCTTCGCGTTTCAGAAAAAGAAGAATTGGAAGGATTGGATATTCATGAGCACGGAATGGAAGCTTATCCAGAGCATATCACTTCCCAAAGCTCATAAAAAAGGAACGGAGCGTTTGGCAGAACGCTCCGTATGCAACCTTTTCATTTTTACTATAACTCAAACACCAGATTAACGGTCGCTAGCGACCAAAAAAATGACGATGATATGAAAACGATCACAACGACAAAATACATAAAAAAAATAGCTTTGACATGCCTGTCATTAGCTACATTCAGCGCCTTTGCACAAGAAGAAGAGGAAACCAAAAAAGCTGTTTCCATTAGTGGTAGCGTAGATGCGTACTACCGCACAAACCTTACCGCGACCGACCGTGCGTTGGGCGAGGGTGACGACCTGTCCTTTATTGCTCCTGGCACCTCGTTTGCCAATGAAACTGGTTTTGCCTTGGGCATGGCCAACATTATTGCGGCCTACGAAGGTGAAAAAGTTGGAGCGGTTGCGGATGTGGTATTCGGACCTCGTGGAGACGATGCTACTGGAGGATTCAACTTGAACCAGTTGTATGCCTACTGGAATGTTTCGGACAAAACGACCTTGACCGCAGGACGTTTCAATACGTATTTAGGATATGAAGTAATCGCTCCAGCGGCGAACTTCAACTACAGTACTTCTTATATGTTCTCTTACGGACCTTTCTCCCACGTGGGCTTGAAAGCTGATTTTGCCCTTTCGGATGACTTTAGCTTGATGTTGGCTGTAATGAACTTGACGGATGAAAACAGCAACCTTACTGGGGAATACTCTCTGGGAGCGCAATTGGGTTATGCCGGTCAATTCTTGAACCTATATTATGACGGAGAAGCCAAACTCGGTTTCGAAATCGACTACACAGGTGGTTTTGACCTTTCTGAAGATTTTTACTTGGGAATCAATGCGGCCTATCAAGACAATGATGGACTTGGATTCTATGGTGTCGCCCTTTATCCACAATATGCCACTTCAGAGAGCTTTACCCTTGGACTTCGCGGGGAATACTTCCAAGAAATGGAAGCCTACGGAGCCATCGGCACGGGTGTAGAAGATTCTAGTGTTTTTGCCGTAACCCTTACAGGAAGCTATACGGTGGAAAACCTCATCATCAAACCAGAAATTCGTTTGGACAGTGCTTCGGATGATGCCTTTTTGGATAATGATTTGGAGCCCACCACAAGCTTAGCTTCTTTCCTTGTAGCAGCAATTTATTCATTTTAGTGTTTTAGGATAACTCCAAAAATAGCCTTGTTCCGACAGGAATGGGGCTTTTTTTATTAGGGATCAAATGCTTTTACTCCTGCCTCCACTTTAGTTCTCAAATTGTTTTGCCTCGGTACTAAAGGGCAGGAGTATTTTTTATTGTAGACGCAATACGGATTATAGGCCTTGTTGAAATCAATTAAAATGGTATCGCCATCCGGAATGCTCAAATCTATATAGCGTCCACCGCCATACGTTTCCAAACCATTGGTTTCATCGGTAAAAGGCAGAAAAAGATAATCTTCATACCCTTCATCATTAATCAAGTCCAAACTTTGGTAGATTTCCAGTTGATGTTGTTTACCGTGTAACTCAAAGGAAGCAATGCCATACACAACCTCCCTGCTTTTCTCTTCCGTAGTGGAAGGCATCAAAAAAGGTATAGCCTCTGGCGTTCGGGTGAAGTTGGCCAATACCTGATAACTGGTATCGGGAGCATAAAAATCCAATCCCGTAAAATTCTTGCGATACCGGTCTGGCAAGGGAGAAGATTCAGGATTTCTGAAAGAGGTATTCAATTCTTCTTGAAACCGAACAATCTCTTTAAGCTTAAGGGTAGCCGCTTCAAGCTGGGTTCTGGCGTCGTGATATTGCTTTTCCGGTTTACAGGAAAACAAAAGCAACAACCCACACCAAATAAAAATCTGCCTCATTTCTGTGAACAAAGTTAGGTCAATTGTCCGGAATGGATAATTTCGTACTCTATGAGATATCCCTTTTTAAAGACGACCCTATCTGGCTTTGCCTTGCTTCTATTGTGCCATTGTAATAACCCAAAACCCGAAACCATCACAAAAGAAGAGACACCAGCTCTTGCAAAAGAACTCCTACCGAATCGATACAACGTGGCCTTCTTGATTATGGATGGTGTTTACAATACCGAATTCACCGCCCCGTATGATATTTTTCAGCATACACAATACCGCGATAGTATCAAGGCCATGAATACGTTCACCGTAGCCAATACTCGTAAACCAATTACCAGTTTTGAAGGGATTAGAATCCTCCCAGATTTTGACTATACCCAAGATTCCATTCCACCGATAGACATCCTTGTGGTTCCGAGTGCGGAGCATCATTTGGATACGGATTTGGAGGACGAAGTCATGCTGTCATTCGTAAAAAAGGTGGACCAAAACTCGCTGTATATGACCTCACATTGTGACGGTGCTTTTGTTTTGGCCAAGGCAGGTTTGCTAGATTCAGTCGTATCCACCACCTTTCCAAGCGACATCGAAAAATACCGCAAGATGTTTCCACAACTGAAAGTGCAAGACAGTACACTTTTTGTTCATGATGGGAAGTACATTACCTCAGCTGGCGGTGCCAAGAGTTTTGAAGCGGCACTTTATCTATGCGAAACGTTGTATGGAAAGCGCATAGCCGAATCGCTGGCAAAAGGTTTGGTAATCGATTGGGATGTTGAAACCGTTCCGCACCAAGTTATTCGTTAACTTGATATCGCACGTTTTTGAGGTACTTCTCCATTAGGGCATTGTACTTGGGGTCAATTCGCAACAAGGCTGTATGTTCCAGTGCATCAAGTCGCTCTGTATCCTTGAATCCAAGTTTCAGCGCTTCTTCTACATAAAACAAAGCGGTTCCGAAATCCTCTTTTTTGCTCGCTAGTGAAATAATGCTCAAGTAATAGTCAAAGTTATCGGGCTCTAGAATAGTTTTTAGCATATACAAAAAGGCCAGAGCATCCGCATCGACCACTTTATCCAGCATGACCAATTCAACCGTGTCCTCCGCAAGGGCGTTCACAAAACCTTTGAGTCGTTTCCCCATTTGTTTTTCAAAAACGTTGCTTCCCGAAATGAACTTCTCCAACTCATCCATCTGATACTTCCACCAACCCAAATTGTTGAAATTGTGGGTTCTTACATCTTCATCCATATAAAAGGCATAGTCTTCTTTTAACAGGGTCTCTTTGAAGAAAGCAGCGTTTTCCAAGCGACGCATAGATTTAAAAAGTCTATCCTTGCGCACGCTTTTTTGAATCTCCCGAATGGAATCCAATGACCGAAATGGTGCATAAGTAGTCACCATCTCTCCCAAAAACTGTTCTGCCAAAAGCAATTTGCGTTGGCTTCGCAGTGCATTCGCCTTTTGAATATCAGCAGCCTTGGCATTTTGTATGTAAATGGAATCCTTA
>JBCBCH010000246.1:0-4718 GCA_038530835.1 Bacteroidota bacterium
GTTTTGAAGAACTCAAAAAACAGAATCTTGCCCTAAAATCAGACCACAAAAACTTTGACGAACACATCAACTTGCTTTTGGAACTGGCCTTATTGACCTTGGATGACTGGACTCCCGCTATTTCGCTAACCATCAAAAATACCATAGAAAACCCCAAAAAGAACCAAAAAGAACTTGCCACCATCCTTCGCAAATCACAAGGCAACATCAGTGAAGAACTGAACCGTGGCGGATTCGACGTATTGCAAAAATTGCTTCGTTTTTACATTGACCAACTCCATACCCTATGATGCTATTGACCTTGAAACTTCTATTGGCCCATTTTATTGGGGATTTTGTGCTACAACCCAATTCATGGGTACAACACAAACTAGAAAACAAGGTAAAATCAAAGTATTTGTATGCCCATATGGGCATCCATCTGGCGGCACTTTTAGTCCTAGGTGCTGTACAGCACCTAGGACTAATAGCCATTATCGTGGTTTCACATTATGGTATTGATTTAGCCAAGTTGTACTTGACCAAACCCAGCAACCAACGCTTTCTGTTTCTTTTGGACCAAATTTTACATGTAGCCGTAATCTTTGGTGTGGTGAACCTACAAACTGAACATGAGATTCCTTGGGAGGAATTTTTCGATGAAGGAGCGCTGTTACTATTGACTTTTATTGTGTTTGTGACCTATGTATCCGGAATTCTAATGCGGATGCTATTGCTACCCTACATAAAGGAAGTTCATATGGATGATGCTGAAGAAGGCGGTTCCTTACCGAATGCGGGTAAATATATCGGAATGCTGGAAAGGCTCTTTGTGTTCGGTTTTATCTGCATTGGACAATGGGCTGCTATTGGTTTGTTGATTGCGGCAAAATCGGTCTTTCGTTTTGGAGACTTAAACAAAGGCAACAACAGAAAACTAACGGAATATGTCCTTATTGGCACCCTGCTCAGTTTTGGACTGGCCATTTTAAGCGGGTTACTCTATACTCAACTTTCGGAAGGACTTTGAGCTGGTTTTTTTAAGATGAAGTAGATGATAATCCCCAGTGTTAGAATGTAGGAGGCTGTCATTAGAATCCCAGAGATAGCAATCACATAGCGCATCCATAAAATCCCTTTGAACAACAGGTAAATTCCCGAGAAGGTTAACAACACAGATAGCAAGGGTTCGAATAACAAGAACTTTCGTAAAAAACCTTTCGTAGGTGTTGTATAGAAAATTCCCGCCAACAAAAAGAAAAGCATTCCCATGGCCATCATATGGGTATGCACGATGTTCAAAATCTGCTTTTCGCTTTTGGCAAATTTGAGTTCCTCAGCCGCTTCATCTTCCTCATTGCCTAAATAGTTTTCTTGAATCCCTTTGGGTTGCCCGCCTTCCGTGGTAAGATTTACAAATTGCAATGCAGAAAGAAATCCAATACTGGTTACAAAAAGATAGACTAGCAAAAGTCCTTTGATTTCTTTACTAAAGTTCTGCAGTTGCCCCTTAAAACGCATGAGTGGATTGGACCTCAAATTTTGGATAGTCTAAAGTATACCTTTTTCTTGAAGCACCTTTACGCTAGCCAAAACGTCGTTTACTGCCTTGGTCAAGGATTTTGCAGAGATAGTAGCTCCGGCTATGGCATCCACATCTTCCCCATAGCCAAGCTGCTCTCCTGCCTTTTTGCCTATGAACTGTTTTAGCCAACGTTGGCTGCCGATTTGACGTCCGTAGTCTTCACGATAAATCAACACTTTTGATTTTTTGATATGAAGGTCTGGTGTCAGTAAAACGGTGTAGTCAAAAATATTTTTCATGCTAGGGGCCTGCCCTAAATAAGCATATCCAAGAAGCGTATTATCCTTTTTGATGGCATACAGATTTTCCTTTCCAAACTCCACCGCTGTCATTTTATTGACCCTGTCATCAACCTGCATGACATCCAAATTGAAATCTTGCACAGCGAAAGCACCCTCAACGGCAGCATTCAATTTCTGCATCAGTCGCGTATTGGAATTCTCAAAAGAGACCAGCCCTAAAAATAGGAAAGCGGCCAAAAAGGCCGCTCCCATTCTGTATCGTCTTTTATTTTCCTTGCGATGCATTTTCAGGCGTAGTATTAATAAATTTCTTTAGCACCGCATCTATTTTAACCGCATCAGCGTTGGAAGCTTCCAAAGGATACAAGTGCATAAAAAGTGGTTTCTTATCCACGCTCTTGTGCAAAGATAAGTCACCCTTTCTATCATAAATGCCATCCCATGAAGTTCTGACGTCGGCCCAAAAATCTTTGTGTTTGCCCCACCATTCGGCTGCTTTTGCACATTTGGCATCTTCAACCTTGGTGTAAATATTCCATCCTTTTTCCTGAGCAATCAAAATGTCGTCGCTTCCGGCTTCACGAAGCACTTTGTCATTGTCTTGTTCGTGTACCCAACCCGTATTGGTGATTTCTTGTCGGTTACCTCTCAACATCACGTTATAATCATTTCGTTTGGTATACTCACGTCTTGGTAGGGGGGCATCCGTTTTGTTTTCCCAAAAATGCTTGCCATCATAGTGTACCCAAGTTGCCGAACCGGAGTATCGAGGGCTGTCATCCACTTGAAACACCTTTTGGGTCCATTGCCCGGCCACGGCTTCTTTGGGAAGCTCCTTGAACTTCCAAGTATTGTCTTTGTCGTAGTAAAATACCTCTTGGTTTTCGTATTCCCAATCTTGTCGCCAATGTTTGATGACCATCGTATCTCCAACAACCAACAAGTGTTGGATAGAAATTTTGTTGTCTTCATTCATTATAGGAAGGGCCAACTCCAACGCAGCGGCCGTGTAGTCCAACTTTTTCTCGTAGTCAATTTCAGGGGCAAAAGTCTCGGTGTACTTAAAGGTAATGTCATAACAACCACACATCGCTAAAATCGCCTCACGGTCCATATCTTTTTTGTCCTGTGCCGTCAAAGAAATGATGCCAATCAGCAAGAACATACTTGTTAAAGTCTTGTTTCTCATAGTTTTCAGTGTTTTATTGTTTTTTTTGGACTCCAAAAATATTGAATTTATTTAGATTGATTAAATATTAGAGATTATATTTGTCCGCATTTAATTTCAAATGAGTCTAAATAAGCTTAATCTCTTTTTCACCGTATTCGTTTTGGCGACCAACATGGTTTTTGGCCAAGAAAAAAAGGTTGCCGATAGCGTTTTGACGGAGAATTTGGATGAAGTAGTGGTTACCGCCACAAGAACTTTACGGCAACTTTCCTCCCTTCCCTTACCCGTAACCTTGATTCCCAAAAAGCAAATCGAACGTTCAGGGGTGACCCGACTCAATGAAATTCTCGAAGAACAAACTGGAATTGTAATGACCCCAGATGCCACCATCGGGGGCGGGCTAGGGGTGCAAATACAAGGTATTGCCTCCGATTATGTAATGGTTTTGATTGATGGGGTGCCCATTGTAGGAAGGCTTTCAGGGAATTTGGACTTGAGTCGTTTGGCTATCGGCAACATCAAACAGATTGAAGTCGTTAAAGAGCCTTCCTAGGCTCTTTTTGGCTCTGAAGCTTTGGGTGGAGTAATCAATATTCTTACGGAACGCCCAAAAGCAGAAAAAATAAGTGGTAGGGCTAGCCATCGCTCAGCTACTTTCAATACTCAGAATACGGTAGTCAGTATTAATCAGGCCAAAGATAAGTTAGCATATTCCATTTTTCTGGATCGCCTCAGCACGGATGGATACGACATTGCAGATGGAGATGAAGGACAAACCATTGAGCCTAACTTTAACTACACTTTTAATGGCCGTGTCTACTATGATTTTAGCGAAAATCTCAGCGTTTTTGCATCAGGGAGATACTTTTTGCAAGACTTTGATGAGCCCTTTGGAACCAGTGAATTGAGAGATGGCAATGCACAATTACGGATTGACCATAAACTCTCGAAAAAATCAAGATTTGAATATGAGCTCTACTACACGAACTACGTAACCAATGAGCAAACAGTGGACCCTATTGAAAACGAAATTCTTTTGGACAATGATTTTGACCAAAAGTTATTCCGTCCAGAGGTTCGTTTCAATCAGAATTTTGGTGGCAACAACACCCTAACCGCAGGGGGCGGTTACAACTTTGAAATGTTAGATCGCTCCCTTTTTGCTGAAGAAGTTTCCTTTGATTCCCAATATGTTTTCGCGCAATATGATTTTGAGCCGCTTGACAAGGTAAATATCATAGTAGGGGCCCGTTTCGATAACCATAGCATATACAATTCGCAGCTCAGCCCAAAAATTTCAGCGAGATATGCCATAACCCCCCACTTCTCGGTAAGAGGTTCGGTTGGGAGTGGTTTTAAAGCACCAGATTTCAGACAGTTGTATTTGGACTTTACCAATGCCCAAGGTGGTAGTTATTCCGTTTTTGGAAAAGAAGTGGAGCGCCAAGGCATCCAAAGACTAATTGACAATGACGAAATCATTAGAGACCCCAGAACCAATGAAGTTATTTTATTTGTACCGCTGGAAGAGCTCGGCGAGCCTTTGAATGCCGAAAGTTCCATAGGATACAATCTTGGGTTTGTTTACAAAAAAGGTGATTTCTCAGGAGAGGTCAACTTCTACCGTAATGATTTTAGAGATTTAATTGATACCGAAATATTGGCAACAAAAACGGTTGGAGCCAATGTCTTTGGTTATGTTAATCGTGAGCGTGTTTACACGCAAGGGCTGGAAGTGGAC
>JBCBCH010000247.1:0-4707 GCA_038530835.1 Bacteroidota bacterium
CCCAAACCAAAAGACTTTTTGTGGTGAATGTCGAAAGTGAAGACGTTTCTGTTTTTGATATTTCCGATGTTTCTGCCGGGCAATATGTAGGTTCTCTGAATTTGAATGGTAGAGTACCAAATAGTGTTAGCGTGTATGACGGTATGGTCGCTGTGGCCGTTGAGGACCAAGTAAAACAAAATCCAGGTTTTGTAAAAGTGTATGATGCCGAAAGTTTACAACTAACAGCCGCGTACCAGGTTGGAGCCCTTCCTGATATGGTAACCTTTACGCCAGACGGAAAATATTTGGTAGTCGCCAATGAAGGAGAGCCGGATGATGATTATGTTATTGACCCTAAAGGGACTATCAGTGTGATTTCAGTAGAGTCTGGAACGATATATGATTTGGATTTTGAAGCGTTCAATGCGATGGAAGAAGACTTGGAATCCGCTGGGTTCCGTGTTTTTGGCCCCAATGCCACCCTTGCTATGGATGTTGAACCAGAATATGTTGCGGTTTCCGATGACTCCAAAACAGCTTGGGTTACGCTTCAAGAAAACAATGGGGTTGCTGTCGTGGATTTGGAAAGCAAGCAAATAACCGAAATCCTACCTTTAGGTTTCAAAAGCTATGCGGTACCG
This sequence comes from Bacteroidota bacterium, assembly GCA_038530835.1. Lineage (GTDB taxonomy): Bacteria > Bacteroidota > Bacteroidia > Flavobacteriales > Flavobacteriaceae > Flagellimonas. The sequence goes on from JBCBCH010000247.1 coordinate 624, forward strand.
GGCAATGAAATTGACCCTAGTAACCGAGATGACAAAAAAGAATTGCGTAGCGTTCCCGTTTTCGGAATTTATCAGCCGGATGCCATCGCCTATTATAGCGTAAACGGTATGGACTATGTCGTAACCGCGAATGAAGGTGATGCCCGTGACTATGATGGTTTTTCTGAAGAAGAGCGCATGGCAGACCTTTTGTTGGACGAAACGGCTTTCCCAGATGCAGCTACCTTGCAATTGGATGAAAATTTAGGAAGACTTCAGTCTACGACCACATTAGGTGATATTGATATGGATGGTGATTTTGACGAATTGTACAACTACGGTGCACGGTCTTTCACTATTTGGTCCGGAATGGGTCAAATCGTTTACGATAGTGGGAATGATATTGCTATGAAAACCCTTGAATTGACCCCTGATGTTTTCAACGGCGACGATAGTCGTAGTGATGACAAAGGGGCCGAGCCGGAGGCGGTAACCATCCAAACCATTGGAGAGCGCGAAATCTTGTTCGTTGGTTTGGAAAGAAACAACCAAATCATGGTATACGATATTACCAATCCTAGCTTTCCGGAATTCCTACAATTACTATCCAATGAAGGAGATGTTGGCCCAGAAGGCGTTTTGGCAATTGATGCCGCGGATAGTCCTACCGGAAAAGAATTGTTGGTCATCAGCAATGAGGTGAGCGGTACCGTTAGCTTTTATCAGAACGACTAAAAATAGTTTTGCTTCATAATTTTAAGGAAAAGGGGATGCCATACTTCGGCATCCCTTTTTTATTCTTTTAGACCTTTCTGGGTATTGTACTTACCTTTGCCGCGTAAAAGCAAACGCTATGGGTGCAATTGTCGCCATTGTCGGAAGACCCAATGTGGGAAAGTCCACTTTTTTCAATCGTTTGATTCAACGAAGGGAAGCCATTGTTGATGCAGTTAGCGGCGTGACGCGCGACCGCCACTATGGCAAAAGTGATTGGAACGGTAAAGAGTTTTCGGTGATTGATACCGGAGGTTATGTGGTGGGCAGTGAGGATGTGTTCGAAAAGGAGATTGACAAGCAAGTAGAATTGGCGATTGATGAAGCGGATGCCGTAATCTTTGTGGTAGATGTAGAGTCAGGGGTTACCGGAATGGATGAAGAAGTAGCCAAGCTTTTACGTAGAGTAGATAAGCCATTGTTTTTGGCCGTGAACAAAGTGGACAACGCCCAACGCATGGCAGACGCTGCTGAGTTTTACGCTTTGGGGTTAGGCGATTATTTCCCTATTTCAAGTATCAATGGTAGTGGTACTGGAGAGCTGCTAGATGCTTTGGTTGAGGTATTGCCTGAAACTATTGAAGAAGAAGATGATGTGCCTCGTTTTGCGGTGGTCGGTCGCCCCAACGCCGGGAAATCTTCCTTCATCAACGCCCTAATTGGGGAAGACCGCTATATCGTAACCGATGTTGCAGGAACCACACGCGATAGTATCGACACCCGCTATAACCGTTTTGGTTTTGAGTTCAATTTGGTGGATACTGCGGGAATTCGTCGCAAAGCCAAGGTCAAGGAAGATTTGGAATTCTATTCTGTCATGCGCTCCGTTCGAGCAATTGAGCATAGCGACGTGTGCTTGCTTTTATTGGATGCTACCCGCGGTTTTGATGGTCAGGTCCAAAACATTTTTTGGTTGGCACAACGTAACAACAAAGGCATTGTAATATTGGTTAACAAATGGGACTTGGTGGAGAAAGCGACCAATTCCGTTCGGGATTACGAACAGAAAATCAGAAAGCAAATCGAACCTTTTACCGATGTGCCTATTGTTTTTGTTTCCGTGCTGAACAAACAACGGATTTTCAAAGCGATTGAAACGGCAGTTGAGGTCTATAAAAACCGCTCCAAACGGATTCAGACCAGAGCACTGAATGATGCCATGCTTCCGGTGATTGAAAAAACACCTCCACCGTCGTACAAAGGCAAATACGTAAAAATCAAATTCATTACCCAATTGCCTACCGCATATCCGCAGTTTGCGTTCTTCTGCAACCTGCCGCAGTATGTTCGTGACCCCTACAAGCGCTTTTTGGAGAACAAGTTGCGCGAACAGTTTGATTTTTCGGGAGTTCCCATTACTATTTTTATGCGGAAGAAATAATAGAGTTACCAACCCCCGGATGCACCGCCGCCTCCAAAGCCGCCACCGCCAAAGCCGCCACCAAATCCACCGCCGCTAAAGCCGCCACCGCTTCCAAATCCACCACCCGAAGAGCCACCATACCCACCGCGTCCCATATTGCTCAGGATGATGATATCCCAGAGGTCTATGCCCGAGCCACGTCTTCCGCCACGCCCCCCGCGATTGTTTCGATTGCGACGGGAGAGAATAATGAAAATGATGATGAAAATGATTATGGGAACCAAGGCGTTGAATGAAAACCCATCATTGAACGAACGGTCTTCGGCAAATTGCCCCGTGAGTACTTCAAAAATGGTATCCGCGCCAGCGTTCAGTCCTCCATAATAATCCCCAGACTTAAAACGGGGCACCATTCGATTTTCGATGATACGGCGACTCATCATATCTGTAAGGGAACCTTCAACACCATATCCAGTCTGAATAGTCACCTTTCTATCGCCTTTGGCCAATAGGATAAAAATGCCATTGTCTTCATCAGCTTGCCCAATGCCCCATGAGTGCGCCCATTGTGCAGCCAGGAATTTTATTTCCTCCCCTTCCGTGGAATCAATAATGGCGACGACAATTTGGGTTGATGTACTGTCGGCATACTGAATGAGTTTGCGTTCCAGTTGTTTGGATTGGCCTTTGGGCAATAGGTTAATGTAATCGTAAAGACTGGTTTGGTCTTCTATCTTTTCCGGCTTTTTGGGAATAGGATATTGCCCCCAGACCTGAGCGGTAAAAAGAAATAGAAAAGCAAAAAGACTAGCCTTTGGAAACTTCATCGCTCAATTCGTTAGTATCTCCGTGTTCCCAGGGAAAATGTTGTTCCAACTCTTTCCCTGCTTTTAAAATGCCTTCAGTAATCCCTGTTTTAAAATCTCCTTTTTTGAAATGGTTGGCAATAACATCTTTGGTAGCGTCCCAAAAATCCTCTAGGGACAACTCTGTCAATACCACGATCTCCGTAAATCACGAACTTTCGGTCATTCACCGCTACATAGAGCAGCACCCCATTTTCATCTTTGGTATTGTCCATTTTTAGAAAATGGAATACTTGTTGAGCCCGACTAAAATGGTCAATGGTTGCTGAGGCTTCTATGTGCACACGGATTTCGCCAGAAGTATTTTTCTCCGCTTCCAAGATGGCCTGCACGATTTCTTGCTCCTCTTCGGAAGTCAAAAACGCTTCAACGGTAGACATGTTTACTCGAATTCAAAGTTGACATCGGGAGCATTCTCAGAACCTGGGTCGGATTTATAGCGAGGCATTTCCTCAAAGCCAAACCAACCGGCCAATAGTTTTCCAGGGAATTTGGTGGTATGAATGTCGTAAAGATTAACGCTTTCATTAAACCGGTCTCGGGCGACATTGATTCTGTTTTCCGTGCCTTCCAATTGGGATTGCAGCTCCAAAAAGTTGCTATTCGCCTTAAGTTCCGGATAGCGTTCTACTGTCACCAAAAGTCTGGATAAGGCTGACGATAAACCAGTTTGGGCCTGCTGAAACGCCGCCAGTTGCTCTGGACTGATATTATTGGCATCAATGGTAGTATTGGTGGCCTTGGAACGGGCTTCTATCACATCTTTGAGGGTTTCGCGCTCAAAGTCAGCAGCACCTTGTACCGTTTTGACCAAATTGCCAATCAAGTCGTTTCGTCGCTGGTAAGCACTTTCAACATTTGACCACGCAGTTTTGGCATTGGCTTCAAGTTCTACGGCGGTATTGTTAAATCCAACCGCCCATTGATAAAGGCCAAAAGCAATTACTGCTATTATGATTAAAGGGATAAGCCATTTTTTCATCGTAGTGTTTGTTATGGTTATTGAATAAGTGTTCTGTTGTAGCGTTTTGTTACAGCTGGTCTTTTATTTTCAGAAGTTCAGCTTTAACGAATTGGAGTTTGTCAATAATTTCAAATTTGG
>JBCBCH010000248.1:0-4706 GCA_038530835.1 Bacteroidota bacterium
CCCCAGCAGTATCCAATGCATTGCAGCACAGCCTTCGCGAAATGGGCATGGTAAAAGCCTTTAAGGGACTTGCTGCACTAAATCAAAAAAAAGGATTTGATTGCCCCAGTTGTGCCTGGCCCGACCCCGATACTCCCAACAAAGTGGCCGAATATTGTGAAAATGGTGCCAAGGCCCTAGCAGACGAAGCCACGCGAAACACCTTGGACGCCCAATTCTTTGCGGAACATTCCGTGGAGACCCTTTCCTTGCGCACCGATTTTGAATTAAATCAATTGGGTCGTCTCACAGAGCCTTTGGTGTTGCATCCTGATAAAAAACATTACGAACCCATCTCTTGGGAAGATGCCTACGACCTCATCTCGCAAGAATTGAAAGCTTTAGGTTCCCCAGACGAAGCGATTTTTTATACCTCAGGACGCTCCAGCAACGAAGCGGCTTTTTTATACGGCACCTTTGCCCGCGCTTTGGGCACCAACAATCTACCAGACTGTTCCAACATGTGCCATGAGAGCAGCGGCATCGCCTTGAAAAACACTTTAGGAATCGGCAAAGGTTCCGTAACCCTTGACGATTTTTACAAGGCGGAAGTCGTCATCATCGCTGGACAAAACCCAGGCACCAATCACCCCAGAATGTTGACTGCCTTGGAAAAGTGCAAAGCCAATGGCGGAAAAATCATAAGCATCAATCCTTTGGCGGAAGCCGGCCTGGTGAATTTCAAAAATCCGCAACGCCTGAACGGATGGCTGGGGAACGGTATCGACTTGGCAGACATCCATCTTCAAGTTAAAATCAATCAGGATATTGCCTTGGTCAAGCTGCTGCTCAAAAAACTCTTCGAAAAAGATGCCGAAACGGCCAATACGGTATTGGACCATGACTTTATTGAAAAGCATACCGAAGGCTATGCAGCTTTGAAAACCGATTTGGACCGTTTTAACGAAGAAGACTTACGCCAACTTTGTGGTATTTCAGACGAAGCCATTTCTGAAACGGTTGACCTATTGGCCGCGAAATCCAAAATCATCATTTGTTGGGCGATGGGATTGACCCAGCACAAAAATGGGGTAGCCAACATTCAAGAATTTGTCAACTTATTGTTGCTCAAAGGCGCCATTGGAAAACCCAATGCGGGCACCTGTCCGGTGCGTGGGCACAGCAACGTGCAAGGCGATAGAAGTGTAGGCATCCATCATTATGTAGATAAAGGCTACAATGAAAGACTAAAAACCCATTTAGGTTTTGAGGCACCGACCCAAACGGGTTATGATACCGTAGAATCCATTAAGGCCATGCACGATAAAAAGGCCAAGGTCTTTATGTGTTTAGGAGGTAATTTTCTTTCAGCGGCCTCGGATACTAAGTTTACAGCTAAGGCCATTCAAAACTGTAATTTGACGATTCAGGTCAGCACGAAATTGAACCGTTCGCATCTGGTTACGGGAAAAACCGCTTTGATGCTTCCTACCTTGGGGCGTTCTGAAAAAGACCAAAATCGTTTTGTGACCACAGAAAACAGCATGGGAAAAGTTCGTTGGTCACAAGGTATCTTTCGGCCCATATCTGGGAATTTGAAAAGTGAACCGGACATCATTGCCGAACTGGGGCATCATCACTTTGGGGAAAACCATCCGGTTCCCTGGAAAAAAATGGGAACGGATTATACTTTAATCCGGGAAGCTATTGACAACATCGCGAAGGGTTTTAAGAACACGGAACAGCAATCCAAAGACAGCGGCTACTACCTTCCCAACTCAGCTCGAGCAATGGATTTTAGTGGTCTTCCCAACGGCAAAGCGCAGTTCACCGTGAATCCTTTGCCAGAACATGAGCTGAAGGCCGACGAGTTTTTGCTGATGACCATCCGGTCGCACGACCAATTCAACACTACAATTTATGGAATGGATGACCGCTACCGCGGAGTCTATGGAACTCGAAGGGTCCTTATGATGAATGAAAAGGACATGGCCGAAAATAACCTCGAGCAAAGAACGAAAGTAAATATCTTAAGCCATTACGATGGAAAGGAGCGAAAAGCGCTAAACTTCAAAGTGATTTCATACAACATCCCTAGAGGGAACTTGGCAGCCTATTTTCCGGAAACCAATGTGCTGGTGCCCTACAATCATTTTGCGGACAAGAGCCAAACACCGATTAGCAAATCGGTAAAAGTTACGTTGGAAAAAAGCTAACCCTCTTATTTGAAAGCTGGGTGTCCGGTAATATCTGCTCCTGTAATAAGAAGGTGGATATCGTGGGTACCTTCGTAAGTGATGACGCTTTCCAAATTCATCATATGTCGCATGATGCTGTAGTCGCCAGTGATGCCCATTCCGCCCAAAACCTGACGGGCTTCGCGCGCGATTTTAATCGCCATCTCCACATTGTTACGCTTTGCCATCGAAATTTGAGCGGTCGTCGCGCGGTCTTCATTTTTGAGTTGTCCCAGACGAAGTGCCAGCAATTGTGCCTTGGTGATTTCGGTAATCATTTCGGCTAATTTTTTCTGCTGAAGCTGCGTCGCTGCAATAGGCTTTCCGAATTGAACACGCTCTTTTGCATACCGCAATGCCGTATCGTAACAATCCATTGCCGCACCAATCGCACCCCAAGCAATACCGTAACGAGCAGAATCCAGACAACCTAAGGGAGCTCCCAAACCAGATTTGTTCGGTAACAAGTTCTCTTTTGGCACCTTCACATCATCAAAAATGAGTTCGCCAGTGGCCGAAGCGCGTAACGACCATTTGTTATGCGTTTCTGGCGTGGTAAACCCTTCCATACCGCGCTCAACAATCAATCCGTGAATACGACCTTCTTCGTTTTTGGCCCAAACCACCGCTACATCGGCAAAAGGGGAATTTGAAATCCAAAGCTTGGCACCGTTTAATACATAATGGTCGCCCATGTCTTTGTACTTGGTTTCCATGCCACCAGGGTTAGACCCATGGTTGGGTTCTGTCAATCCAAAGCAACCCATCCATTCGCCGGAGGCCAATTTGGGCAAGTATTTTTTGCGTTGTTCCTCGGTTCCGTATTTGAAAATGGGATACATCACCAAAGAGGATTGCACTGAAGCCGTTGAACGAACGCCACTATCACCACGTTCAATTTCTTGCATGATGAGGCCATAACTGATTTGGTCCAACCCTGCTCCACCATACTCTTCAGGGATATAAGGTCCAAAGGCGCCAATCTCTGCTAAACCTCCGATAATCTGGTTCGGAAATTCGGCCTTTTGGGCGTATTCCTCAATAATGGGAGACACATCTCGCTTTACCCATTGTCGCGCTGCATCGCGAATCAATTTATGCTCATCGGTGAGCAAATCATCCAAGTTGTAGTAGTCAGGCGCTTCAAATAAATCCGGCTTCATAAAAACAAACACTTAATTGTCATTCCTGCTTTTGCAGGAATCCATTATTGAATTCTATTTGGATTCCGTATCAAGTACGGAATGACATATGAATTAACTTCTCAAAGGTAGAAAGGAAATTTAACAATTCCAGAGCCTATTGTTACATTTTCAAATAGAAGTCTTGGGTCAAGGCAACGTACTCTGGGGTGTACTCATGTCTTGCGATTTCGATGACCAATTCATCTTCGGTTGGCACAACTGATTCAAAACCAAATTCCAACAAACTGCGCTTAAAGGGAAGTTCTTTTCGACCCCTTACGCGCGTTACGCGATGCGGAAAGAGTTCGTTTGATTGCGCTAAAGCCAACAACTCTCCTTCCGCGGAAAAGGGAACTACAACATTGAACTTGCCAGCAGTTGAAAGCAATTTCGCTGCGGCCTCCACCAATTCCTCAAAAGGGAGCGACTGATTTTGACGTGCCGCATCCCGTTCAGGGTTTCCGCTGGACATGTTTTCAGTATAAAACGGTGGGTTGGAAACAATCAAATCGTAACTATCCTCTACCTCATCGATGAATTCGTCCAACCCTGCGTGATAGCAAAACAATCTATCGGACCAAGGGGAGTTTTCAAAATTGAGTACGCAGGTTTCGAAAGCGTTTTCTTCAATTTCGATGGCCTCGATGTCGGCCGAGTTGCAACGTTGTGCCATTTGCAAAGCGATGACCCCGGTACCCGAGCCAATATCCAAAATCGTTTGGGGTTGATGGGCTATACTCACCCAGCTTCCCAAAAGGACCCCATCGGTGCCCACTTTCATGGCGCAACCGTCTTGAATTACGGCGAATTGTTTGAATTGGAAAACATCCATTCGGCAAAGATACATGGGCTGACATCAACTAAAATACCCTACAAGAAATTGTATCGTCAATCCTAAGCCCTGTTCCATGAAAGCAAAAGGGGTATTCGTCAAATGAAAACCGAATTCCAAAAACACACCAACTACATTTAGCTTGTTATCGAAAAAAAGGGATTTTACTATGTAAAAATGTCTAGCGGTAATTATTAAACCAAAATCGATTGAAAAATATCGACCAACATTTAATTAAAGAAAGACCATGATTAAAAAAACAATGAAAACGATGACAATTGTATTTGCTTCATCAATGTTGTTAGCCTCCTGTCATTCCTATACAAGTATCGTAGGAGATGGGGCTCAAGGGAACAGTCAAACCACAAAATGGAATCACTATCTAATTGGAGGTTTAGCTCCGGTTGGTGTTTCAGACTCTAAGCAAATGGCGGGTGGTGCTGAAAATTATACCGTTCAGACAAGGAGATCTTT
>JBCBCH010000249.1:0-4684 GCA_038530835.1 Bacteroidota bacterium
GCAGTGTTCAATTGGGGTACCTTCGAAACCAATTTACTTCACAGGTGTTTGATAGGTTGCAGATAGGTTTCTTTTACAATCCCGACTTAAGGAATATCTTCAAGAAAAAAGATAAAAGTTAATCGAGAACCTTAAAAATTCCTTCCATGGCGGTACAGAACCTAACCTTTGAAAACGCAGCTGGGAACCGTTTATCTGGGAAACTAGAACTTCCCGCAGATAGACATCCCCATAATTATGCCCTTTTCGCGCATTGCTTTACGTGCAACAAAAATCTTTTGGCGGTAAAGAACATCAGCAGAGCTTTAGTAAATCAAGGTTTTGGGGTATTACGGTTCGATTTCACTGGCTTGGGTGAAAGTGATGGGGATTTTGCTGACACAAATTTCTCAGGAAACGTGGAAGATTTGGTTGCCGCAGCCAGCTTTTTGGAAAAGGAATATGCTGCACCCTCCCTCATTATTGGGCATTCCTTAGGTGGAGCGGCCTCTATTTTTGCTGCGCATGAAATACCTTCCATTCATGCAGTGGTTACGGTAGGTGCACCATCCAATCCAGTTCATGTAAAGCATTTGTTGCAAAGTGGTCTCGAAGAAATTGAAGCAAGCGGCAAAGCTGTTGTGCAATTAGCGGGAAGGGATTTCACCATCAAAAAACAGTTTTTGGATGATTTGGAAACCAAATCTTTACCCGAAATCGCCAAAGCCTTGCGCAAACCGTTGTTGATAATGCATTCCCCGCAAGATGATACGGTGGGCATCCAAAATGCAGAACAAATCTATGTTGCGGCACACCATCCCAAAAGTTTTGTGTCTTTGGACGGAGCGGACCATTTATTGAGTAGAAAGGAGGATTCTATCTACGTGGGTGAAGTCATTTCAGGGTGGGCCAAGCGTTATCTGAATATTGATGACCGATTTAGCAAAAACCTACGAAGTAAGCACCAAGTAGCAGCGAGTTTGGACCAAGAAGATATGTTTACGACCCAGCTCAAACTTGGAAGCCATTTTGTTATGGCCGATGAACCCGCTGATTTTGGAGGACAAAATTTTGGTCCTTCACCCTACGAACTCGTCTCAGCCGGATTAGCAGCCTGTACTGCGATGACCATGCAAATGTATGCCAGACGTAAACAGTGGCCCTTAAACAATGTAGAGGTACACGTATCCTACGGAAAAGAACATGCGATTGACTGTGAGCACTGTGAAGAGAGCAACTCCAAGATTGATACCTTCAAAAGGGAAATCAAGATGGTTGGTGAACTCGATTCGGCCCAAAGGCAAAAACTGATGCAAATCGCAGACAAATGTCCTGTGCACAAAACCCTTCACAACGAAACCCAAGTGCTAAGTACCGAAATGGAATAGTTATCTTAGGACTTCGTGGAAGCTCATAAAAGGTATGGCAACATTGAAAAGTCCGGTTTTTGAAGTATCAGTTGGCGGTACATTCAACAGCATCCATAGTCTGGCGATTCCTATGGAGATTGCGAAACCTTTCTTGGACGCAGGCCATACCCGTGTCAAGGTTGAGGCACGTTTCGAAGAAAAATCCATTGCTTTTCACGCTGCACTTATCAAGCGAAAGGGAAACATTTTGATGATGTTCAGTAAAAACAATCAAAAGACCTTGGGCATCTTCCCCAATGACTATTTTGAGATGCAACTTTTTGAAGACACTTCGAAATATGGGGTTGAATTATCAGAAGAATTTGAAGCAGTAATGATGAGCGATTATGATGCGTTTCAACACTTTGAAAACCTTAGTATTGGCAAACAAAGAGGTTTGATTTATGCTATAGGACGCTACAAAAACAGCCAAACCCGAATTGACAAAACACTTATTCTATGCGAAAACCTTAAACGCGGTATTCGTGACCCTCGGCAAATGCTCAAACCCCTATGACATCATAAAAATCCGCTATAGGTCAAGTTGACAGCAGGATAAATAATAGTTACCTTTAAGACACTAAATAGCACTTTCATGAACAAGCGTAAATTCCTAAAAAACACAGTGATGGCCACCACTGGTATGACCGTGGTCCCAAGTTTGGTTTTATCTTCTTGCAAGACTGAACCCAAAAAAGAAGAAACAGTTGAACCGGAGGCGGCAGCTGTAACCGCCACTTCCTTCGAACTACCATCCCTACCTTATGGTTATGATGCCTTTCCAGATACCATTGACGCCATGACCATGGAAATTCATCATTCCAAACACCATCAAGGTTACACAAACAAGTTGAACGCTGCTTTGAAGGAAGCCAACATTTCCGGAAAGACTATTGAAGAAATATTGACCATGGATGAATTACCGACCGCCATCCGAAACAATGGAGGCGGGTTCTATAATCACTCATTGTATTGGGACATTCTCACCCCAGGCAATGAAGGAATGAGTGAAACGCTTGCAGCAAAAATTACAGAAGACTTCGGTTCTGAGGAGGCTTTTAAAAACGAACTAGCCACCGCAGGTGCCAAACGTTTCGGGTCTGGTTGGGCATGGGTTTGCCAAGACGGGGATAAAAAATTGCACATCTGCTCTACCCCAAACCAAGATAACCCGCTTATGAAAGTTGCCGAGCAAATGGGGACTCCCATTTTAGGTATTGATGTATGGGAACACGCCTATTATTTGAAGTATCAGAACAAGCGTGGGGATTATCTACAAAACATTATGAAAATCATCAATTGGGATAAGGTAGCCGCAAGGATGTCTTAGTTCAAAAAAACTAGATAGGGCCCGGGCAAGATATTGTTCGGGTTTTTGTTTTTAGGGCCAACCTTACTTTGGAAAAACATCGTATTTAATTTTAAGCTATGTTTTACTTCGTAGAATATAAATCTCAAATTTTAACCACACTGCTTGTTGTTCTTATTGTTTTTTTGTTGAATACCCTTACCAAAAGAGGGATTCGACGTTTTGGACGGATAAGTGCCATCAATATGAACAACCGCAAAATCATTTTTTATTTAAGTAACCTTCTTTTTTACGGTCTGGGTATGGTTTTATTGGGTCTCATTTGGGGGGTAAATGTTCATGACCTTTCGGTATTTCTTTCTTCAGCCTTAGCAGTATTGGGAGTAGCTTTTGTGGCGCAGTGGTCCATTTTGTCCAATCTAACGGCCAGTGTTATCCTTTTTTTCAACCATCCTTTGCGATTGGGAGACCGTATTAGAGTACAGGACAAAGATTTCGATTGGACTGGTGTTGTTGAAGATATTAGTGGTTTTTACCTTTACATGAGAACTGATGATGATCGCCGCATTACCATCCCAACCAATTTGGTAATCCAAAAGGGCATCGAAATCATGAAAAAAACACCCGAATCACTTCCAATCACTGAGGAGGATTGACCCAAGTTAAATGTCTTTTTTAGTTTGAAATCTAGCATGGAGATAGTTTCTTAATCCTATTTAATGGTACTACAACCAGAAAAACCTCTAATTTGCAGTAATCAATCAATAAACCATGAACCCTTCGGCCAACGGTTGGATAAACAAATTCGGACACTTGGTGCAACAACAATCCCTGGGTTGCACAAACGCGGCAGAACTCTATCAACATCTTCGTGCGATTGGTTTTGTATATGGTATCCACATTGAGGTGTTCCCTACCATACAAACCGAATTGAAACTGGTAGAGGATGAAGTGGCAAAACTCAACCTGCTCACGGCCCTACATCAGACGTATTTACTGGAAACCAAAGACAACAATTTTCAAAAATTTGTGGAGACCGTTTTTGCGTATTACCAAGATTTGGAAGTGGGTAAAATCTCTTTTTTGAATAAGATTCTGACCGGAAAACGTACCGAAGCGCAACTAGAAAAACTTATTGATACCCGCATTTATTTGGGTGGAAATGTATTCAGTAGAGCCTTGGGAAACAGCTTGACGAACTCGTTACTGTTTGTCGATGTTTTGATTTTTCGGACCTATCTGCAGCAAAAACTTCCGCTTATTGAGCATGCCAAAGTGCTGGAATATGTCACCATGAACATTGCATATCACGCTTTGAATTCGAAAGAAACGAGCAAAAATGATGCAAAACTAATTCAACTTTTGGCGGCTTCTTTGACCTATGTCGACCTAAATAAAACGGAATTCGAAGGTACTTATCGGGATCTTTTGAACATAGGTTTTAGCAATGAAGAAAGGAATTATTTTCTGGACATGGCCTGTTTGACCATCTGGGAAGACAAGCAAATTGACTACGCTGAAACTGACTATATTTTTAGTTTGGGGAGTGACCTCAACAAGACGGAAAAAGAGGTAAAAAATGCACTCGATTTAGTACAAGAATTCTTCGCGAAAAACAAACATCGTATTGGCTATTTAAATGATAAAAATGTTGCTTTTCAATTCTATCAAGGGATGTCCAAAAATGTTGGGAAACTCATTTTGAGAAACAGCAAAAGACTCAAAAAAGAATTGGCAGAAAGCAAAGAATTGGTCACCCTTTTATCGAAGTCAACCGTTCGGGATTTGAGTGGAGAAGAGAAGAAAAAAGTTCAAAATCAATTGCTCGATATTTTTAAAACCATTCCTTCTTTGGCGATTTTCATGCTGCCGGGCGGTGCGGTTTTGCTACCTATTTTTATTAAATTGATTCCGAAATTATTGCCGTCAGCTTTTTTGGTGTAAAAACTCTACGATTCTTCTACACGGTTGTCGTCAAAAGCAGACG
>JBCBCH010000250.1:0-4669 GCA_038530835.1 Bacteroidota bacterium
CGAATTAAGTCAAGGGCAGCGACAACGTCTTTCCATCGCTTTGGGATTGATACACAGACCCAACATTGTTTTCGCCGACGAACCTACCTCTAATCTGGATGATGAGAATTGTGCCAAGGTGGTACAATTGCTGAAAGATGAAGCTGAAATCTGTGAAAGCAGTTTGGTCATTATCACCCACGACCAACGTGTAAAGTCCCATTTTCAAAATCAGGTTGTTTTATGAAATTGAGTTATTTGGCGTTCAAGAATATGGTGTCCAAGCCGCTCAATTTGGTCTTGAGCTTAATGCTGTTATGGTTAAGTGTTTCCTTGGTAAAATTCGTTTTTCAGCTAAGTGAACAGCTTTCAGGTCAGTTGGACAAAAACATTGCTCCTTTTGATATGGTGGTTGGCGCAAAAGGGAGTCCCTTACAGTTGGTGTTGTCATCTGTATTGCATATTGATGTGCCCACAGGAAACATACCACTGTCTGAAGCAAAAACCATTCAAAAACATCCTTTCGTTAAGTTGGGCATCCCGGTTTCCTATGGAGACAACTACAAGGGCTATCGCATTTTGGGTACAGAGCATGCTTATTTGGAGCAATATAATGCCGAACTAGCCAGTGGTAACCTTTACCAGAAATCTTTCGAAGTAGTTGTGGGTAGTTCAGCCGCTGAACGGCTACAGTTAAAGATAGGAGACAACTTCGTAGGATCTCACGGCCTAGCTGAGGCAGGAGGAGAATTGCATGATGATAAACCATATACGGTAACCGGTATTTTACAACCTACGGGAACCGTGGTGGACCAACTGTTGATTTCCAATTTGGAAAGTGTTTGGGAAGCTCATGAACACGGGGATGAAGAGAACGAGGAAGATAGTGAACATGCGCATGACGAAGCACATGAACATGAGGAGGAACACAATCATGATGACCATGATCATGATGGACATGACCACGGGGAGCGTGAAGATGAAGCGCATGACCATGATGAGGAACATGCTCATGATGATGACAAAGAAATCACTTCGTTGTTGGTGAAGTTCAAAAGCCCATTGGGGATGGTGCAATTACCTAGATTCATCAACGAAAACACCGAAATGCAAGCAGCATTACCCGGATACGAGGTACAACGATTGACCAAACTTTTAGGTTCTGGGGTGCAAACCATTAATGGCATCGCTTTTGCGATACTATTGGTGTCAGCGTTAAGTATATTCATAAGTCTTCTAAAGACAATCCGCGAACGTCGCCAAGAGTTGGCTTTATTGCGAACCTACGGATTAAGTACTCGACAATTGCTTGGCTTGTCAATACGAGAAGGGCTCTTTTTAGCCTTGATAGGTTTTGTTATCGGATGGATTTTGGGAAGATTTGGAATTTGGGTTGCATCCCAATATTTGAAGAAGGTATATGGGTATGGTCTTGAACTTCGGGGACCTGAAGTTTTTGAATTTTATTTGTTGGGTCTAACCTTATTGCTGACCTTTATTGCTGCTTTGTTGGCCTCAAGTTCTATCTTTAAACTAAATGTTGCTAAAACCCTTTCTGATGCGTAAAGCTGTCATTTGCTTTTTCCTATTGGTTTTTGTCGCTGTTTCTGGAATGGCGCAAGCGAAACTGACTTGGAGAGATTTTGCGGATATCGATTTTGAATCGGTATATAATGAGAAGTATGAAGTGTACTTTTTGAAACCGAAATTCGGACAGAAAATAAAAACCTATCAAGGTAAAAAGATATCCATTACCGGATTTTTCTTGGACCTTTCGGGGAGTGGGGAGATTTTTTTGGTATCCCAAAACCCCATGGCATCTTGCTTTTTTTGCGGCGGAGCCGGACCGGAAACTATTATAGAAGTTGCCTTTAAAGAAAAACCAGCTTTTCGAACAGACCAAGTGGTTTCCATTACGGGTATTTTAGAGCTCAATGCAGATGACGTTGATCATTGTAACTATATCTTAAACCTGGCTTCTGGTAGGTTGGTAAACTAAAAATCGTGCGTGGACTTTTTGTTTTTGTTTTTATCTGGTTTAGTGCCAGTACCTATGGACAGAAAGTACTAAACTGGTCTGACCTCACCCAAGGCATCTCGTGGGAGGCACCCTCTTTGGAAAATTTGTTTCCAGGTTTTCAAGAGGCAAGTTTTTCTCAAGACATGCAGGACCTGGAGGGGAAAAAGGTGATTTTGACAGGGTATTATTTGATTTTGGACAGTCGACAATCCGTTTTTCTACTTTCCAAAAATCCCATGGCATCTTGTTTTTTTTGTGGGAATGGAGGACCCGAAACCGTAGTGGATTTACGATTTAGTGACCCACCCAAGTTCAATATGGACGATTTGCTCTCGGTAGAAGGCGTATTGCGTCTTAATCCAGATGATCCAGAACTCTGCTATTATCGAATTGAAGAAGCCAACGCGATTCGTTACTGAAAAACCTATGGAAAGCGAAGAACTCAAAATATTGCTGGCGAAACACGGGTTACGAAAAACCAAGGTACGCTTTGCCCTTTTACATCATTTTCGCACTGTGCACCATGCGCAGTCCTATAAGGATTTGCAATCTGCCCTGATGAGCGACATCGACAAATCCACTCTATATCGGAATCTATCCAGTTTTGAGGAAGTTGGTATCATCCATCGCATTGATGACCATTCCGGAATATCCAAATATGCGCTAGGCGGTAAGGCCCCAAAGGGAAGCGAGCATGCTCATTTTGTTTGTGACCGATGTGAGACCGTATATTGTCTTGAGGCATCACAGCTTCCAGAACTCAACGTCCCAGAAGGGTTCAAAGCCAGCCAAGTTCAAACCATCGTAAAGGGAATTTGCGCCAAATGTTAATCCAATTACCTAATCCATATTGCCAACATACCATGAAAAGGTTTATTTATCTGCTCTTCGCCTGTACAGTGACGCTTTGCTTCGGGCAACAACTGGAAGTACCCAAAAGCTATAGTAATATCAAAAAAGATGAAAACGGCCTGTTTTTGCAAATGAACGGGGAACGTTTTTACGCCAAAGAGAATGCCACCCCCAAATACAGTTTGGAACAATTGTTTGGAAATCCAAAAGGAACTGAAGGAGGGGTAATGATGGATTTTGGGGATTTTGAAGGAAAGATTACTTATGGGCTGATTCCCTATGGAAAAGCGCCTCATCCCTTACCTGTATTTCGGTTTGAAAAAGTATTGGACGCAGGGAAGGTCTCAATCAATATCAAAGATGATTTTAAATATCCCTACGATTTTGTGGACTGGCAAAACAACCAAAAACTTAGTATCGGGTATCGTTTGACGAACGCCGAAGGCATGGTTGTTTACGACGGAGAAGTTTCATTGCAGGGCAAGGGGCCCTTCCAAGCTGTGGCTAGTGTTTATGAGGGACCTTTCATAAATAAACTAGGGGATTCCAGCGCAACTGTTTGGTATAATACAACACTTCCCATCGCTACGGCAGTGCATATCGATGGCAAAGTATTGGAAAGTCCCAAAGGAACCCATCATGAAATCGATATCACCGGCTTACTCCCCGCCACCAAGTATGAATACAAAGTTGTTTATGGGGATTTTTCGCAAACCTATCACCTGCATACCGCGCCAAAAGCAGGAAGCCGAAAACCTTTTGTTTTTGCTTATACCAGTGATAGCCGACATGCAACCGGAAGTGGAGAGCGAAAAATATATGGGGCGAATGCTTATATCATGAAGAAAATCGCGGCTTTGGCCTTTGCCAATAATGCTGCCTTTATGCAGTTTAGTGGTGATCTTATCAACGGATATCTTGAGACGGACGCCGAAACCCAGGTGCAATATACCAATTGGAAAAAGGCGGTTGAGCCATTTTGGCACTACATGCCTTTTCAGGTGGGTATGGGGAACCATGAAGCCTTGGGCTATATCTTTAGAAATAAAGAGGGAAGAAGCCGCGGTTTTGTAGATAAGTTTCCTTTTGCTACCGAATCTGCGGAAACATCTTTTGCCAGCGCCTTCGTAAATCCAATTTCTACTTTGGTTAGTGAAGATGGGAGTGCGTACGACCCATCTCCAGACACTATGGATTTTCCATCCTATTCCGAAAATGTTTTCCAGTATCGCTATGATAATGTGGCCGTTGTGGTGTTGAATAGTGATTATTGGTATGCACCAAGTCTGTCGCGAAATACGGCCACTTCAGGAGGGTTGCATGGCTACCTTATGGACAATCAGCTAAAATGGCTTGAAGAGACCATTGTTTCCCTTGAAGAAGACGCAGCCATCGACCACATTTTTGTAACACAACACACCCCCGCATTTCCGAATGGGGGACATAGCCGTGATGATATGTGGTATAGTGGGAACAACGAAAAAAGACCGTATGTGGCCGGCAAAGCCTTGGAAAAGGGCATTCTGGAACGTCGTGACCAATACCTAGACATTCTCATCAACAAGAGTGAAAAAGTATTGGCGATTTTAACCGGTGACGAACACAATTACAACCGATTAAAACTAACCAAGGAGGTAACGATTTATCCAGAAAACTACCCCAATCCAAAGCTTGACGTATCGAGACCCATTTACCAAATCAACAATGGGGCTGCTGGTGCTCCTTATTATGCTCAGGAGGTTTTACCTTGGAGCGAACATACCAAGGCATTTAGTGTTGAAAACGCCCTTTGTTTGTTTCATGTGGATGGCTCAAGTG
>JBCBCH010000251.1:0-2435 GCA_038530835.1 Bacteroidota bacterium
ATTTTCTTAAAGAGAAAACATCTGGACATTTTGTGGACAGATGTATATTTCTTGCAATTTACCTCTCTTGGTCAATACAACTTATTAACTACCTTTCGGAAAACCATCAACCTCTCATGAAAAAGTTCAAATATTTTTTTATCACCTTTTCTTTCATTCCAATATTTGTTTTTGCACAACTACAAGGTTCCAAAAAAATAGATAGCCTCAAATCCCTCTATGAAAAATCAACCGACATAGAAGAAAGAGTTGAGCTTTTGAGAAAAATGTTCAATATACAGTTGTACATCGAACCAAATAGGTCCGAAGAATACGCTCTAGAGATTTTGTCTATAGGTGAAGGTAATAGTGATAAAAGACATATAGCACTGGCAAAATTCTGTTTAGGAAATTACCATTACATAAAACATCAGCACGATTCGGCTGCCTTATTTTACCAAAAAGCTATTGATATTTCTTTAAAAAATGGTTTTGAAACCATTCATACCAATTCATTGTCTGGTCTTGCCAATGTAATGGCTGATAATGGCAACCATCCGGAGGCAATAAAACTTCATAAACTACTAGCAGAGAAGTACAAGAAGAGCAAAAACTTCCTTAATTATGGCATCATGCTGGGGAATATTGCACGTTGCAACTATCACTTGGGTAATTATCCAGAATCGATGCGAGACTATCTTGCTGCTATAAGAACTTTAGACACAATACCTAGGGAGCCCTTTAGAAAAGCTGATATTCTGAGAGATATCGGCAGGCTCAGCTATATCCAAGCGAACTATGACGAGTCATTGAATTATTTTGAAAAAGCACTTGGCATATATGAACGTACCGAAGATAATTTATACCAAGCTTATACTTTGAATGACATGGCAAATACCTATGATGCTCAAAATCTAAATAACCAAGCTTTGGAGTATTACTCGAAAAGTCTGGTAATAAGTCAAGAAAATAACTATGTGGACAACGAAGCAAATACACTAGGAAACATCGGCACTATATATAAGAAAAAGGGCAATTATGAAATTGCGTTAAAGCATTTGAAAAGAGCGTTACAATTAGATAGAAAACACAATACAAAGGATAATGTCGTTTTTGCGTTAAACGAAATTGGACACACCTATTCACTTCAAAATGACAGCGGAAATGCTCTTAAATTTCTAAATGAAGCGGCTTCTTTAGCCGATTCAATTGGCAATATGGAGGGCCTTACAACATCCTTATATTATCGTTCATTGACTTATGAGAATAATGGAAAGCTTCAATTAGCATTAAAAGATTTCAAAAAATCTAGTGCTATTAATGACAGCCTTTTTAACATAGAAAAATCTAGGAAAATCGAAGAATTAAAAACTATCTACCAAACCGAAAAAAAAGAAGCCGAAATCGCCCTCCAGGAAGAAGAAATCAAAACTTTAAATGAGAAAGCAAGAGGTGATAAACTGCAAAAAGGGCTTTTTGCTGGGGGGATGGCTTCGGCCCTAGCCCTATTCGGTCTTTCTCTGTTTGGGTTCAGACAGCGTATCAAGAAGAACCGCATCGCTCGTGAAAAACAAGAAGAGATTTACAAACAGGAAATTGAGCACAAGCAAAAAGAACTGGCAAGCCAGACGCTGCATCTAGTTCAGAAAAACACTTTCATTCAAGAACTAAAGGAAAATCTGGAGAACCTAAAGAACTCCCCTGAAAAATTCAAAGCGGAGTTTCGCCGTATCGTGATGTTGCTCAAAAAAGAGAATGCTTCCGATAAGGATTGGGAAGTCTTCAAAACCTACTTTGCAGATGTCCACAATGATTTTGATCAGAAGCTCAAAACTTTATATGCAGACATTTCCGAAAAGGAAATCCGGTTAGCGGCCTTTTTGCGCATGAATCTAACCACGAAGGAAATCGCCGCTACTTTAAATGTATTGCCAGATAGTATTCTTAAATCCAAATACCGTCTCAAAAAGAAATTGGGATTGGATAAGGAAACTGACCTCAGCGGGTTTTTAAATACCCTATAGCAAACTTTTCATTTTATCAATTTCATTCAAAGGGCTATCTTCGGACTAATCCATGAGAATCTTAACCGAAGGCACCTATTACGGCATCAAAAAAACCGAAATCCATAGCAATGGCATTTTGCTTTCGGAATATGACTACAATGCGCCTCGTACTGACTGGCATTTTCACGAAAATCCTTACTTCATGTATGTTTTGCAAGGCGACGTGTTTGATGTCAACCGAAAATCCAAAAAGACTTGCCCGCCTGGCAGCCTGATTTTCCATAATTGGCAAGAGGCACATTTCAACACCAAAGAGACCGCTTACGCCCGTGGCTTTCACATCGAGTTCCGCAGAAAATGGTTTGAGGAAAAGCAATTGGATATTGCCCTTTGGGAAGGTAGCGATTTGAAAGCCACGGGCGTAAGCGGTCTCTTTGGTGTTGAAATGTG
>JBCBCH010000251.1:2445-4654 GCA_038530835.1 Bacteroidota bacterium
GCCAAAATTTACTTTGAATTTCGATTCCAAGATGCTATCTCACCCCTTTCGATTGAATTATTGATGTTGCAGTTTTGCGAAGGCGTTCAAAAACACCAATTTCCTGAAGAAAAAAGACCCTCCTGGACCAAAACCTTGCAAGACCTTTTGCAGACAGACCTAAGTCCGATGAATCTAGAAGGCTTATCCGATTATTTAGGCATCCATCCCGTACATCTCTCGAGAGCCTTCCCCAAATACTTCGATTGTTCTCTTGGAGATTATTTACGCAAACAAAAAATTCAGCGTGCCCTCCCCTACTTATTTGAAGGAAATTTTAGCTTGACCGAAATCGCGAACATTTGCCATTTTTCAGACCAAAGTCATTTTACCCGTACCTTTAAAGCCTATTTAGGAAAGACCCCTAGCGCCTTTCAAAAGCACATTCGGTAGCGGTTCTGCCGGTCATGTTAATATCATTCTATTTTGAATGAGAAAGACCGTGTACTTTCGAGTTTTAAATCAAAAAACAATATGAACAAACTCTTTTTAACCCTTTATTTGGGGGTTCTATCGCAAATTGCTTTCAGTCAACTTGATTTTTCAAGCGTTAACACCATTGAACATCCTTTACTTACCAAGATGGACAGTGCTATTACCGCAGGGCAATACGGAAGCATCACCAGTGTAGTCTTCGCCAAGGACGGAAAAGTGATTTTCGAAAAGTACTATAATGACAAAACCATAGATAGCAAGCATAACACACGTTCGGTAACCAAAACAATGGGAACACTCCTAACGGGCATTGCCATTAAGGAAGGAAAAATCGGTTCGGAAAAGGATAAAATTTTCGATTATCTCAAGGATGAGCTTCCCGTCGCTCACCCCGACCCTAGAAAAATGGAAATTACCTTAGAAGATTTGCTGACCATGAGTTCATGTTTGGAGTGCAACGATTTCAATAGCTTTTCTAGAGGACATGAAGAACGGATGTACATTATTGAGGATTGGACCAAATTCGTCTTGGACCTCCCCGTGCGCTCCTATCCTTTTGAACCAAAACCAGAAGACCAACCCTACGGACGGGCTTTTAGTTATTGTTCTGCTGGGGCTGCGCTAACAGCTGAAATTCTTCAACGGGCTGTCGGACAAAAATTGGATGCTTTTGCGGTGGAACATCTCTTTGAACCTTTAGGTATCACTGATTATACTTTGCATTACAGCCCCGAAGGGACTTTGAATACTGCCGGTGGCAGCGAGTACCGCAGCCGCGATTTACTAAAACTCATTCAAATGTGCTTGAATGAAGGCCAATGGAATGGGAAAGAAATCCTATCCAAAGAATGGATTCAAAAAGCCTCTACCCCAAAAGCCAAAGTACAAGATGGTTTTGAGTATGGCTACTTTTTCTGGTTGCATGCTTTTGGGGATGAAAAGAAATATCCAGCCTTCTACATGTCTGGCAATGGCGGGCAAAAAATATTGGCCATGCCTGAATTGAACTTGACGGCTGTGATTACCACCACAAATTATGGTATGCGTCAAGCACATCCCTATACCAATGAATTGATGGATAAATACATTGTGCCCGCGATGGAATGATGTTCGGTATCATGTTACAATGGAACTAGATTCTGAATCGCGCCTGAACGGACGGGCAGGCAAGTTCAGAATGACCCATCAGTCGTCATTCCGTACCCGATACGGAATCTTTTTTCTATTGCTTGTAACCAATTCCATATCAGTGAGTCTCTAAAGAAACAACCTTCCATGAAAACAAGATTTCTCCTTGCGGCTTTGTTATTGCCCTTATGTATTTTCGCACAAGATTGTAACTGTACTTCAGATTTCCAGTGGCTCAAAGAAACCTTTGAAAAAAATGACGCTGGTTTTGCCTATGCACTAAACAGGGTTGGGGAACAAGCCTACCAAAACCACAACAACATCTTTCGTGAAAAAGCGAAGGACATTAAAGACTCCAATGCTTGTGTCACCATTTTGAGGGAATGGTTGCTCTTTTTTCGCTCTGGGCATTTAGGTATTCAAATGCTGAACCAATCTCCACAAGAAGCGATGGGCAAAGTAGAAATCATGGAACGATACAAAGATTCCGAACGTCTGGATGTAGACATTGATGCGTTTACCAAATATCTATCCGAAAAGGAAACCATGGACTATGAAGGGATTTGGGTTTCCGAGCCTTATAAAATTGGTATAAAAAAGATTGAAG
>JBCBCH010000252.1:0-4648 GCA_038530835.1 Bacteroidota bacterium
GGTTTACAAACGAAAGTTAGATAACTTGTAAGCGAAATAAAGCTGAATTTTTCCGGTTGGAGGCGGAACCTGTGTGAATGGTAAAAAACTAGAGGTAATCGCTATCAAGAAAACGGCTTTGTTTCCCAAAAACCAACCGTATGGATATTGCCTTGCTTTCTGTGAGCCTGACGGTACATTCTACGCGAAGAATCGCCGAAGAAGCACAGCACGCTGGACATTATGTTGAGCTGATTGACCATACCAAATGCTCAGTAAAGCTCGGAGAAGGCCCCCCAAAAATTTTCTTGGGTGAAGAAGATGTGACTCAAGAGTTTGATGCCATCATTCCAAGAATTGGTGCAAAAGTCACGCGGCACGGAGCGGCGATTGTCAAACAGTTTGAAATGAACAAGGTGTTCAGCACCGCTCGTTCCCTTGGGATTAGTAGGGCACGAAACAAGGTAAGAACCATGCAAATCATGAGTCGAAAAGGGATTCCCATTCCACCCACCTTGTTTTCCATTAATCCTGATAACATTGCAGCGCAAATTGAACTCTTGGGAGGATCCCCGGTCATTATCAAACTGCAAGAAGGAACCCATGGTTACGGAGTTATTTTGGCAGAAAGCAAGAAATCGGCCAAGTCCATTATCGACACCTTTTATAAAATGGACACCAATATTTTCCTGCAACAATTCATTTCGGAAGCGAACGGAGAGGACATCCGACTGATAGTAGTGGGAAACAAGGTTGTAGCCAGCATGAAACGAAAAAGCAAGTTGGATGATTTTAGGTCAAACGTGCATCAAGGTGCCGAAACGGAGGCGATAATACCCACCGAAAAAGAACGAAACATGGCCATTAGTGCTAGTAAATACCTGGGACTGGGAGTTGCTGGAGTAGACTTGATTCGTTCCAAAAAGGGACCCTTGTTGATTGAGGTGAATGCTTCACCAGGCCTTCGTGGAATCGAGGCAGCTACGAATGTCAACGTGGCCAAAGAAATCATAAATTATGTTGAACGCAATGTCCGACGAAAAAAGAGATAAAGCCCAAAACATACAAATCAATGGGACCCAAGTAGCTTCTGGGGAATATGCCTTGGTGAAGTTGAACATTGGAAGATTGCCGACGGGAACGCTTATTGATATTCCGATACATGTTTTCAATGGAAAGAAGAAAGGCCCTGTGGTTTTGATTCAGGCGGGCCTGCACGGGGATGAAATCAATGGGGTGGAAACCCTGAGGAGAATGTTGGATGAAAATTTGTTTCAGATAAAACGAGGAGCGGTCATTGTGGTACCCGTGCTCAACATTTTTGGTTTTATCCATTTTTCAAGGGATGTGCCGGATGGAAAGGATGTCAATCGTAGTTTTCCGGGAAGCAAAACAGGATCTTTGGCCAGTCGAATCGCCTATCATTATACCCAAGAAATCTTGCCCCATGTTGATTTTGCATTGGATTTGCATACGGGTGGAGCCCAACGCCATAATTATCCACAAGCGAGGTATACTTTGAACGATACGGAAAGCAAGACCTTGGCCGAAGCCTTTGGCGCCCCCTTTTGTTTACCTTCCAAATTGATAAATGGGTCATTTCGAAAAGCAACGTTCAAGCTAGGCGTTCCAACGGTGGTTTATGAGGCCGGCGAAAGCATGCGGTTTGATGAAATGGCCATCACCTTGGCTGTCAAAGGCATATTGAATGTACTTCGTTCGCAGAAAATGCTAATCGGCCAGAAAAAAATAAAAAAGGGTGCTTCGGTTAACTTGTCATCATCGCGCTGGATTCGTGCTTCAAGGGCTGGGATGTTCATACCCTTGATAAGAAATGGACAATATGTAAATAAAGGTGAAGAACTAGGCTACGTTTCCGATGCCTATGCCAAACGAACAAAATTCGTAAGAGCGCCTTTCGAAGGTCACGTTTTTTGCATCAACCACCAAGCTGTGGTGAATCAAGGAGATGCCCTTTTTCATTTGGGAAAGGAAGGGTGAATTAGGTTACCTGTTCTTCTCGTTCCTGAATGCGTTTCAAACTCCAAGCGATGGCCTTTTCCAAATCGGTAAATTGTCGGATGGAGCTGTGAAAAAACATTCGCTCAAGCACCAAACTGGCAAAACTACCCTGGGTACTTCCCACGACGGAATAAAAATCAAGTTGATGCCGATTTTTAAAAAATTTCGCCCAATCCGTTGGTACCACAGAGTAACTGTTAATTCGATTGGAGATGTAAGCGATAGGTTTTTCTTTCCCGTAAACTTCTTGGGCAGCATCAATGGCCTTTTGGGCCATGTCCCAAGAAAATGTAACGGCTTCGTTGATTTCAGAAATCACCAAACCGTCAAAGTAATAGAAGACTCCAAACTCAAATTCCCGTATTTCCCTGATTCTTTTAAAGATGGGCAAATCCCTTACCCTTTTCATAGCGCGCCTCTTAAAACAAGTACCTGCTAATATAAAGTATTATTGGATTTTGGCCCACTTAAAAATTCGGATTTTCGTGTATGAATTTTCTGATTATCAATAAGATAAGGTTAAAAACCCTAAAAAAAATCCAACTATTGGTCCATATTGTTCAGTTGAATCTCAAGGGCTTTGGTTGAGGCTTGTACTTCTATTAAAGAAAGAATGAGTGAAATCATCAAAAAAACCAAACTAAATCCGAAGACCAATTTGGCCCAACCCTGATATTCAACGTATACCAAAAACATGGTCACAGCGGCGAATAGAAAACTGATAATGGCCGTACCCTGCATATTCTTAATTATATTCAACCGCTTTCGCAAGGAGTTAATCTGCCTTTTCAGCGGACTGGATTCGGTCGCTTCAAACTGCTTGTGCAATTGTCGAATCAGCGCTGCAATGGCCAAGTAACGCGCATTGTAGGCCAGCATGGTTAATGAGATGGCCGGAAAAAGTAGTGCGGGAATCCCTAAAGTAAGTTCCACCTATTCAATTTTAAATGAGACACTTTCCTTTTGACCGTTTCCGGAGAGTTCAATCCTATATTCGCCTTTGGGCAAATACGTTTTTCCATTTTTTGCAGGTTCCAATTTCATTTTGTTCTTCTTGAGAAAAGCGGTTTTCCCTTTTTCAGAAAAGGCAACATCATATGAGAGAATGTTTACGCCTTTGTCCGCCGTTACACTCGTTGCACTTACAGAAATTCCATCTGCTGTTTTTACGGTAGCGCTGAAATCCCCAGCCTGAGAGGCGTAAAAATGTAAATCGATTCCCGGGGTGTCTGGTTTTCGCCAGCTACTCCATGAGCTACCCCAACTTTTGTTGTGTTTGATGTTTTCCAAAGGAAAAATAACCAATGCTTTCCCAAGTACTTCAGCATTCATTTGTTGCAAAGCGGAAATATCAACTTTATATATGCTTCTTCCATGGGTACCGACCAAAAGGTGTTTGGCTTTGGGTTGGATGACCAAATCATGCACTGCTACGTTGGGTAGTCCGTTTTGGAAGAGTTCCCAATTTTCACCACGATTGAATGAAACGTACAAGCCATTATCCGTACCCACAAAAAGCAAGTCTTCATTTTCAGGGTCTTCTACTAAAGCATTTACGGGTGAAGTGGGAATATTGGCGCTGATGTTTTTCCAAGTCTTTCCATAATTATCGCTGACGAAAACATACGGTTTGAAGTCATCCCAACGATACCCATTTAGGGCGGCATAAACCCGTTCTTTTTTGTGTTTGGATGCCGCGACTTCTGATACCCAAAGGTCTTTTGGAAAAGATTTCGAAACGTTTTCCCAGGAACCCCCACCATTTTTGGAAACCTGCACCACACCGTCATCACTTCCGGTATACAACAACCCAAACTTGAAAGACGATTCAGAAATGGAAGTGAGCGTTCCGTAGGCAACATTTCCTTTCTTTCCGCCTTGGGTCAAATCTTCAGAAATGGCTTCCCATTCATCTCCCTGATTTAACGAACGGTGCAATTTATTACCGCCCAAATACAAAATGTCTTGGTTGTGACTGGAGAGTAGAATAGGGGTTTGCCAGTTAAAACGATAGGGTGATTCACCCAATTCATGTTTGGGTTGAATGTACTTGCGCTGGCCAGTACCTAAGTTTAACCTGTAATAATTTCCAAATTGAAATCCGGTGTAAACAATATCCGTATTCCGATTATCGATTTGAACTTGCATCCCATCGCCGCCCATAATCATTTCCCATGGGTTTTTCCCAGTCTGTAACCAACGGGCATCTTGCTTGCTGGTGTGCGCACCTTTCCAAACCCCGTTGTCTTGAAGTCCACCATAGACGTTGTACGGTTCTTCATTGTCTACATTGATAGCGTAGAACTGCCCCACTGTAGGCGAGTTGTTCTTTATCCAGTGAGTACCATCGTCGTAGCTGATGTTAACGCCACCGTCGTTTCCATTGATGAGGTGTGTTGGGTTCTTTGGATTAATCCAAAGGGCATGATGGTCAGAGTGCACGTTCTCTTTGCTTATGGATTTAAAGGTATTCCCCCCATCTTCCGATTTTATCAAAGGAACCCCTGCCAAATAAATATGGTCCTTGTTTTTGGGATTCATTCGAATTTGAGCAAAATAATAGCCATAGCTGTAAAACAAATCATCAATATAATCTTCATTCATTTTGGTCCAAGTGGCACCTGCGTCTTCACTGCGATACACTTCG
>JBCBCH010000253.1:0-4633 GCA_038530835.1 Bacteroidota bacterium
TCCAATCCCTCCACCTTTCTTGATAACGTTTCAATTTTTAAATGAACTGGGAACAAAGTAACGGCACAGTCCAATGAAAACCAAATTTCTTTTGAACGCATAAAAAAACCTCCAATTGGAGGTTTTTATTGAAAGAATGCACCTTACTATAAAATACTTTGCACAACTTCTTTTTTGGCTTCCTTTTTAGTGCCGTCAAAGCCCTCCACGCCGCCAACAGTGGTATATTTCATTACAAAACGCTTGTTGGGGTTGATGATTTGATAGGCATATTGGCACATTACTGCCGCCTCATGAAACCCCGAAAGAATCAACTTTAGTTTTCCTTCATAAGTGTTGACATCTCCAATAGCAAAAACTCCAGGAATATTGGTTTGATAATCTTTGGCATTGTTCACTTTGATGGCATTTTTCTCAATTTCCAATCCCCAACTGCCCAAGGGACCGAGTTTCGGAGACAATCCGAACAAAGGGATAAAATTATCGGTTTCCAAATAGGTGTTTTCCCGGGTTTTGTCATTATGATGGATGACTACAGCTTCCAAAGCATCCCTACCGTGAATTTCTTTTACTTCCGCTTCGGTGAAGAGCTGAATCTTGCCCAACTTCGCCAATTCGGATGCTTTTTCTACCGAGTCCAAAGCACCTCTAAACTCATTTCGGCGATGTACCAAGGATACCTCACTGGCCACATCAGCCAAATAAATAGCCCAATCCAAAGCGGAATCACCTCCTCCAGCAATGACTACCTTTTTATCACGATATACTTCTGGGTCTTTGATGATGTAGGCCACTCCATTGTCTTCAAAATCAGCAAGATTCGAAATCTGGGGTTTTCTAGGCTCGAAAGAACCCAATCCACCTGCAATGACCACCACTTTTGCATGATGTTGCGTACCCTTATTGGTTGTTACGATAAATGAGCCATCCTCTTGTCTATTTAGGGTATCAGCACGTTCGCCCAAGGTAAAACCCGGCGCGAAGGGTTTGATTTGTTCCATTAAACGGTCCACTAAATCACCCGCCAAGATTTCAGGGTATGCCGGAATATCGTAAATCGGCTTTTTGGGATAAATCTCCGCACATTGTCCTCCAGGTTGGGGCAAAGCATCAATCAAATGGCATTTCAATTTGAGTAATCCCGCTTCAAAAACGGTAAACAATCCCGTAGGGCCTGCTCCAATAATGAGGATATCGGTTTGTATCATGAGTTACTTTATTTAATTTTTTAAAATGTGATGTTTGTTTCGGTCTAAAATGCTTTCGACCCTTCGTTCTGGGATGAAACCCAAAATTCCTGTTGTTGCAATTCGTTTTGAATCTTTTTCACTTTTTGACGATGTTCCACCACTTCCCCAATGATGATAATGGCAGGATTGGTCAGCTGTTGCTTCTTTGCCTCGTACTCAATGGAAGCAACAGTGCCAATACCTACTTTTTCATTTGTTGTACTTCCTGCTTGAATAATCGCTACAGGAACATTTTGTTTGCCCTCTTTTAAGAAAAGGGACATGATTTCCGAAAGCTTGGACATCCCCATTAAAATGACCACGGTTGCATTCGATTGGGCGGCTAGGGCCACATCGGACGAAAGTTTATGAGACTTCGTAGTTCCCGTTATCACCCAAAAACTCTCGGAAGCTCCCCTTTTCGTGACCGGAATGTGTTGAAGAGCGGGTACTGAAACGGCCGAAGATATTCCAGGGACGACCGCGACATCAAATCCATGTTGAACCGCATATTCCATTTCCTCCGCCCCTCTTCCAAATACAAAGGGGTCACCACCTTTCAACCGCACCACGTGCAATCCTAGGGTGGCGCGTTGTACTATCAACTCATTGATTTGGTCTTGCTGGTAAGCATAGCATCCTTTGCGTTTGCCTACAAAAATCTGTTCAGCTTGTTCGCAGTATGCCAACAAATCTGTAGACACCAAGGCATCATACAACACCACATCTGCAGTTCCCAAGGCTTTGATACCCTTTAAGGTGATGAGTTCCACATCCCCAGGACCCGCGCCCACTACTGTCAATTTCCCTTTACGCATGTTCCAATTCCAATTTTCTGAAGGCTTCCAAGCGGACCAATACCTTTTTAGCATCAGCCAAATAACGCGCGGCGAATTCTTTAGTGGGTTTGTTTTGGTTCAATTGCAAAGCAAGGGTTTCAAATCCCTCAGGAAAATCTATCTTACCGGTTTGGACATATAATCGGTCAAAATCTTTAATGATGCTAGCATGCGTATTTGTTTTTACTTTTTCCGCCGTGAGCAAAGCTTTTGCCGAATTCACGATGGATTGGTAGGCATAATAAATACTTGCCGCCCATTTTTCTTCAGAAAGTGCGACTTCCGCATTTTCAATTTTCTCTCGGCTTTCCAAAAACAAGGTGGCTACCAAATCCACAATCACCCCTGCACACTCGCCAACACCAATAGCCTTTTCATATTTTTTTTCATTGCCCCAATCGATAAAATCCTCAGCCGTTAGGTTATCTATCTGAGTCAATGGTTTTAAAAATTCATAGAAGTAATGTTCGCCTTGAGCTTCATAATAATCAGCAAAGGAAGCTCCGTTTCCATAAGCATTGAAATCATCTAATATCAGGCGAAGGGCTTGAGGACCACGTTTGCTTGGGATTTTCACCACTTTGTCCGCGAACTTTCCATTTCCATCTCCAAAGTTTCCACCACCCAGTAGTACCTGTAACGCTGGCGCAACAAGTTTGTCCTTGGTGCGAATGGACATGCCTTGAAATCCAATATTGGCCATATTATGTTGTCCACAAGCATTCATACATCCGCTAATCTTGATTACCACATCCGGATTGCTGATGTACTCAGGATACTCTGCTTTGATGACCCTTTCCAATTCAGTTGCAATTCCGGTACTGCTGGCAATCCCCAAATTACAGGTATCAGTCCCAGGGCAGGCGGTAATGTCAAGGGCCTTGTTATAACCTGATTCGGCGAAGCCCAGTTTTTGAAGTTCCTGATAGAAAAAAGGAACAAGTTCTTCTCTAACAAAAGGAATCAAAATGTTTTGGCGAAGGGACAGGCGTACTTCACTTGCTGCATAATCTTGGACCAAATGGGCCAATTCACGGGCTTTATCCGTGTAAAAATCCCCTAGAAGCACTTTGATTCCAATAGCAACAAAACCCTCTTGTTTTTGGGGAATGATGTTGGTTGACCGCCAGGCTTCATAGGCGACTTTATCTTCAATAACGACTTCAGGGGCCTCAGCATTCGCCACTTGTACTTGAGGGTACTGTTCGATAGCAATAGGATAAGTTTCGTGAGGAATGGCTTGCTGTTCTGCTTCCAGCAACGCCTTGAAACCTTCCAATCCTAAATCTTTAAGCAAGAATTTCATGCGTGCTTTGGCTCTACTCTTTCGTTCACCATGGCGGTCAAAAACACGAATAACACCTTCCATTAGGGGAATGATTTTAACCGTAGGAAGAAAATTATAAAGTACATCCGCATGGCGAGGCTGGGAACCCAATCCACCACCCAACATAATTTTAAAGCCACGCTGTCCGTTTTGGACTTTGGCAATAAAACCCAAATCGTGCATATAGGAAAGACCTGTATCGGCTTCGGAAGACGAAAAGGACACTTTGAACTTCCGTCCCATTTCCTGTCCGATAGGATTTCTTAGGAAATACTCAAAAACCGCTTGGGCATACGGAGAGACATCAAAAGGTTCATCTCGGTCGATGCCCGCTGTTTCACTTGCGGTTACGTTTCGAACGGTATTCCCGCAAGCTTCCCGAAGCGTAACCGCATCGCGTTCCAATTGGGCCCATAATTCTGGGGTTCGCTCCAAATCCACATAGTGAATTTGAATATCTTGGCGGGTGGTGATATGGAGACGACCGGTAGAGAACTCATCCGCCACGTCTGCAATACGCAACAATTGGTTTGAGGTTACCTTGCCGTAGGGGAGTTTGATACGTATCATTTGCACCCCGGGCTGACGTTGCCCATAAACTCCCCTAGCCAGACGAAGGCTTCGGAATTTTTCCTCATCTACCGCTCCGCCTTTGAATTGGCGAATTTTTTTCTCCAATTCAATAATATCTCTTTCTACAACGGGATTCTCGATTTCTGTTCTAAAGCTTTCCATTATCCTATAATTCCTATCAATTTTATAGATTTATAACAAAACGGTTTCCCGTTGTAAAATTTTGTTGTTCTCTGGTTTTAGTTGATGAAACCTACGCCGGCGGTAGTATTGGATTGCGCATCAATCAAAATAAAAGCACCATTGGACTTATTGTCTGCAAATGAGTCGTAAAACATGGGCTTACTTAACTTGATTTCTACCTCTCCTATTTCATTTAAGGCCAATTTGTTTCCAGAATCCGTGGTACCTGAAAAATCCGTGGCAATCAGTCCTTTGATTTGACCCACTTTGGAAAGGATCTGATTGGAATTGTGTTGCACAATGTACTTTGTTCCTGGAACTAAGTGTTTGGCATCCATCCAACAGACCGTTGCGGTAATATCCTTTTCAATTTTGGGAAGTTCTTCGCTTTTGACAAGCATGTCCCCTCTTGAAATATTGATGTCATCTTCTAAGGTTAGGGTTACCGAGGTCCCAGGTTTGGCTTGCTCGAAGGTTTTATC
>JBCBCH010000254.1:0-4619 GCA_038530835.1 Bacteroidota bacterium
GACCTAAATTCGACCTCTATTTTCGCATACGACGCTTTGAATCAGAATCCAATGTGGGCGCGTATCATTCAGAATGATGCCCCCAACTTTAAACCAAGAGATAATTTTGGTCTTCCAGATAGTTTTGTTTTTGAAGCAGGAGATGGCCGTTTGGCGTTCTATCTTATTCCATTGGATGAAACCAATCAAAACGGTTTACCCATTGAAGATGTTTCCGGTTTCTTTAATGAAATTACGGAACCCATTCCAGTGTATATGCCAGACGAGATGAATCTTATCATCGCCGAGGCCAACATTCGCAAAAGTTCAGCCGATTTAGGCGCAGCAACAACCGCTTTGAACTTGGTACTCACCGATACGGATGACCCATTCGATGTGAACGCGAACGTAGCCGCCTATTCTGGTGCCAATACCGCGGAGGCGCTTTTGGATGAGATTTACAAAAACCGTAGAGCTGAGCTTTTCCTCACGGGAATGAGCTTGGAAGACAGTCGTCGTTTCAACCGTCCACAGCCTAGTGGTAGCGCTAGGGAATTCACGGAAGAACGGAATCGGAACTTCTATCCTTTCCCAGATATTGAAAGGAACAGTAATCCGAATACGCCCGACGACCCAACGATTTAAAGATTGATTTTGAGTTTGTTAGTTTCAGGTTAATCCAAGTGAAAAGGCCTACTTTTATTCTTCTGTAGGCCTTTTCTATTTTTATGAAACAGTCTCTATTTCTTTTGTTCGGGACTTTAGTCCTCTCCTCTTGTATTTCATCAAAATACAGTAAATCCATACCTGAAACGGAATTCCGTGGCGTATGGATTGCTACCGTGGTGAATATCGATTGGCCCAAACACCCTGAAGATGCCATCGCCAAAAAAAAGAAGGATTTTTTGGCAATTCTGGATTTCTACCAAGACCTAAATTTCAATGCGGCCATTGTGCAAATTCGAACGGCCGGTGATGCGTTTTATCCTACGGAGTTGGCGCCATGGTCAAAATATTTAACGGGCAAAGAAGGCAAGCCCTATCAAGGCGATGAAAATCCATTGGAATGGATGATTGCCGAAACGCATAAACGAGGCATGCAATTCCATGCGTGGCTCAATCCCTATCGTGCCACTTTTGACTTGGATACCCTGAGTTTGGCAGCTTCCCATGATTATTACCAACATCCCGATTGGATGGTTCGTTATGGAAAAAAATATTACTACAATCCAGGGCAACCTGAAGTGCGCGAGAAATTTACAGCCATCGTTGGCGAACTTATCGACCAATATGACTTGGACGCCATTCACTTCGATGACTATTTCTATCCATATAAAATCAAGGATGAAACTTTTGCAGATAGTACTGCCTTTACTAAACATGCACTTCCAAATCAAAAATTGGACGATTGGCGCAGAAGCAATGTAGACTCCTTGGTAAAGCAAGTACACGAAGCCATTAAAACCCGCAAACCCTGGGTCCAGTTCGGAATCAGTCCTTTTGGTGTTTGGAAAAACAAATCCACTGACCCTAGAGGCTCGGATACGCGTGCTGGACAAACCACTTACGAAGATTTGTATGCAGACCCCCTTTTATGGATGAACAAAGGTTGGCTCGACTATATTGCCCCGCAAGCCTATTGGAGTATGGATTATCCTGCCGCTGGACACAGCGTTATCACCAATTGGTGGAGTGAGACCCTACCTGAATCCAATATTTATATGGGAAATGGCACCTATAAAATCAAAAACAATAAAGACAAAGCTTGGGACAAAAACAAAGAAATTCCCAATCAGATTTTAAACGCCCGCCAAGACAACAACATCAACGGAAACATTTTCTTTAGCGCAAAATCCCTTATGGGAAAACATCAAAAAGTAAATCGTATCCTCAACAAAGTTTATGCTATCCCTTCCAAAAATCCTGCGCCATCTGAACCATCCGCAAGAGAATTGAAACCCTTTGCATTCACCCAAATTAAGTACTCCAAGGAAAAAGCTTCCTATTGTTTGACCCATCAAGATTCGATTCCAAGGTTTGCATTGCTTTACGTAGTGAAAGAAAACCAAGGCGCAAAAGAGAACAAGA
Organism: Bacteroidota bacterium; assembly: GCA_038530835.1. Taxonomy (GTDB): domain Bacteria; phylum Bacteroidota; class Bacteroidia; order Flavobacteriales; family Flavobacteriaceae; genus Flagellimonas. Next base: position 2,068 of record JBCBCH010000254.1, read on the forward strand.
CACTTCTCGAAAAAAATTATCTTTCCCCGAATGAAATGGAACATTGTTTCGACCAAACTATACCAAAAGGCTTCCGAAAATTCAAATTGGGAGTCAGCATTCGAGACGCTTACGGAAATGAAAGTCCCATTCAAATACTAAACCCTACTCCATGAAAGATTTATTGGTTCGCTTGATGGAACTTCCTGATACCACTGCACTTGAGAAGAAGTTGGCAGCCGACGAAAGTATCGTGGTCAAACGCCCCATCGCGCCCGAAAAAAGCATCGTTACAGAATGGGTAGGACAACATTTTAGTCCTAACTGGAAAAATGAAGCGGAAGCCGCGTTTAATACCACGCCAACGAACTGCTACATCGCCATTAAAGACCAAAAAATTCTAGGATTTGCTTGTTTTGAATGTACTGCGAAGAACTTTTTTGGTCCTACTGGGGTCCTGGAGGCCGAGCAAGGAAAAGGAATCGGAAAGTTGTTATTGCTCAAAGCACTTGAGGCTTTAAAAAATATGGGGTATGCCTATGCCATAATTGGTGGGGTTGGCCCCATAGAATATTATAGAAAAGCAGTAGGCGCTCAGGAAATTGAAAGTTCCGAAATCAGTGTATACCAACACCTATTGAAACATCCGAAATGAAAGAAGTTCAAAAAGATACAGGTGCTTGGCGCTGGATTCCCCTCTTGTACTTTACACAAGGCATCCCGTACGTTATTGTGGTTACGGTTTCTGTCATCATGTACAAGCGATTGGGCATAGGCAATGCCGAAATTGGACTTTATACCAGTTGGCTGTATCTCCCTTGGGTCATAAAACCTTTGTGGAGTCCTTTTGTGGACTTAAAGGGTACCAAAAGAGGATGGTTTTTGAGTATGCAGCTCCTTATTGCCATAGCCTTTTTGGGGATTGGCCTGTTTTTGCCATCCAACAACTTCTTCGTCACTACCCTAGCCTTCTTTTGGATGGCCGCTTTTGCTTCCGCTACAAACGACATCGCCTCAGATGGCTACTATCTCATCGGGCTTTCCCAAAAGAAACAATCTTTTTTCATTGGTCTAAGGAGTACCTTCTACCGCTTGGCCATGGTCACCGGTCAAGGTCTTTTGGTGATTTTAGCAGGCTTTCTGGAAAACAAATATGGAGACAACACCAAGGCATGGTCCATTACCATGATTTTAACCGCCGGTTTGATGTTGCTCATGACGCTAAGCAACTTTTTTGCAGCACCCCGCTATGAAAGTGGTACTCAGGAAATACAGAAAAAAGCCAAAAGTTTTATTGACATTTTTGTATCGTTTTTTCAAAAACCCCAAATAGGCATTGCCATTCTGTTTATTCTAACATATCGTTTGGGTGAATCACAGCTGGTGAAGATGGCCTCGCCTTTTCTGCTGGATGATTTGGAAGTAGGCGGGCTTGGCTATTCCACCGAAGCGGTGGGAACGATTTATGGTACACTTGGCATGATCATGCTTTCCTTGGGCGGAATCTTGGGTGGAATCTTGATTTCACGGGACGGTTTGAAGAAATGGATGCTTCCCATGCTCATTTCCTTAAATCTGCCCAACATACTCTACGCGCTTTTAGCAATTACACATACCACTAGCATTTACGCAGTAATAGGTACCGTTATTTTGGAACAGTTCGGATACGGTTTCGGCTTTACTGCCTTTTTGATTTATCTCATTTATGTTTCGGAAGGAATTTCAAAAACCTCCCACTATGCCATCGCCACAGGTTTCATGGCCTTGGGCATGATGCTACCCGGAATGATAAGCGGATACGTTCAAGAGTGGTTGGGGTATGATGGATTCTTCACTTGGGTAGTCGTGGCGGCTTTACCCGCTTTTATTGTACTTCGTTTTTTGCGCTATCCGCCGGACTATGGTAAAAAAGGTTCCACAAATGGCAGTTGAAAAACAACAATGGCCCCATGATTTGGATACCATTCCTACTCAAGAAAAGGTAGGGCAGCTTTTCATGATTGCAGTTTTCATCAACGATACGGAACGTGAAATACAGCAAACAGAAGAACTGATTCGTCAATACAATGTCGGTGCTGTTTGTTTTTTTCACAGCCGTGCTAGTGCAGCGACCAATTTTGAGGGCAAGAAAGCAGTGGTCAGAAATGAACAGAGCTACGAACAACTCCGCTTCCAGTTGTTCTTTGGATTTTGCTATTACGGGTAAATCGAGATGGGAATCCATATCAGTGTCACCATGCCCAGGAAAGTGTTTGATGGCATTGAGGATTCCAAGACTTTGCATACCGGCGATGTAGGCTTGAGCCTTCATCAAAACTTGTTCCTTGTTTTCTCCAAAAGAGCGATATCCAATTACCGGATTTTCTGGATTGACGTTGATATCCACGACAGGTGCCAAATTCCAATGAATGCCTGCTTCAAGGCAGTCTTTTGCGATGTGTTGCCCGAGAAGGTGGATTAAATCATCGTCGCTTTCGGGGAGTGCACCCAATGTAATGCCATAGGGGTATTGGGGTGTGTTTTCGATGCGCATGGCAAGTCCCCATTCCGCATCGATTGCTACTAGCAATGGA
>JBCBCH010000255.1:0-2057 GCA_038530835.1 Bacteroidota bacterium
GTAGTGGTTTCAAAACTGAATTATGAAGGAAGTATCCCTACCACAACATCTTTTTGTCCTTTGCACCCTCTTTTCTGCACTAACGTTTGGGCAGGATGGGGATTCGTCTAAAATGATAAGCGAAGTCACCGAAACGGAATTCAAGAATTTGGTTTGGGCGGATGAGTTTGAAGTGGAAGGTGCCATCAATTCCAAAAAATGGTTTCATCAAACCAAGCTGCCACCTGGAGGGAGTTGGTGGGGTGGTATCATTCAGCACTATACCAAGCGAGAAGCCAACACTTATGTCAAAGACGGATTCCTTCATTTGGTAGCCAAAAAGGAAACCTTTAAAACCCAAGGCAATACCAAGCGATATACCTCCGCGAGACTGAACTCCAAATTTGCCTTTACTTATGGAAAGGTGGAAATCAAAGCCAAACTACCAAAGGGAAAAGGTACCTGGCCTGCCATTTGGATGCTCAACCAAAACATAAACGAAGATGGCGCCTATTGGGAAAGGAAAGGCTACGGCAAGGTCAATTGGCCTTACTGCGGGGAAATAGACATCTTGGAACATTGGGGGGCAAATCAAGATTACGTTTCCAGTGCACTTCACAATGGCTCGAGCTACGGGGATATGGTAAAAAATGTGGGCGGCCAGCAGATTCAAAATGCCTCCGATGCCTTTCACATTTATACCCTAGAATGGAATTCTGAAAAAATGGTCTTTGCTGTGGATGGAAACATCCATTATACCTATCAGCCGGAAACCAAAAACCAAAATACGTGGCCCTACGATTCAGATTACTACCTCATCTTAAATATTGCCATTAAACCTGATATCGACCCCGAATTTGTGGAAAGTGCTATGGTGGTGGATTATATAAGGGTGTATGAGTAAGGACTTTTTTTTGACTATATCTGAGCCTATAGCCTTTCGTAAATAAAGATAGATTCCCTGTCATTGGGTATAGACTCAACCAACCTATTGTTTTCGATTCGCAAGGTAGCTAGCAGAACTTCTCCGGTGATGCTACTCATTTCCCATTGATTTTGACCGGCACTCTCCCAACTAAGCGCTGGTGCAAGCATAAGGTCTGAGCACTCAGGAGGAGGCATGGTGCCTGTAGTCCATCTCGGAACTTGGGTCCCATCCGCGATAAAACTGAGCACAATTCTCGATTCGCAAAAACTAAGTCCCACTTCGTTGTCACCTTCAAATTTTTGAATGGCAACCCATTCCCCTACAATCGCATCTTCTGAAATAGAGGTTGAGTCATCATTGCTACATGCAGTCAAAAACACGGCAAGGGCTAAAAAGGCTGAAAGGTGTTTTATCAGGTGTTTCATTGATTTCTTGGGTTTTATGTTTGAAGCTTGAAGAAATGTACAGATTTGTTTTTAGGAAAATTTCAAAAACCAATCCGCTAATGCTAAAACCGTTAATGCTCCTTAATTATTGTTTGGCTAAAGAGAAAATCATGATCCTCTTCTTGAATAGTTACCTCCATTTTCACGCCAAGAGGTAGCTATATCAAGAGCTTGTTGGTAAGCCTTTTCGGTATCAAACCCATGTACATCAATCATACCGTTGGCCAAAAGAAACACTTTTTCAATAAATTCATTATCGTCCGAACCTACTCTCTTTCGGATTTGCTTGAGGGAGAATTTTTTCATCAAGGGGGAAACACTAATGAATAAGTCAAAGTAAACTAAATGTGAAGTTAATGTAAAATTTAAAAACAAAGAAAGAGTTTGGAATCAGATGCTTTAAAAATGATTATTTTTTGTTTGAACAACCGATTTGGTATTTCCAATTCAAGAACCAACAACATTCATCATGAAAATAGCATTGTTTTCCGATATCCATGCCAACCTCCCAGCGCTTGAGGCTTTTTTCGAACATCTGGAAAAACAAAAACCAGACGCCACCTACTGTTTGGGAGATTTGGTAGGTTACAATATTTGGCCAAACGAGGTCATTAACGAAATACGCAAAAGGAACATTCCTACTATAGCAGGCAACTACGACTTTGGCATAGGAAGATCGAGCGACGATTGCGGGTGTGCTTACA
>JBCBCH010000255.1:2067-4615 GCA_038530835.1 Bacteroidota bacterium
AAAAGCGAAGAGGAAAAAGCCAATGGGGCTGTTTCAATTTCTTTTACAAATCAAATCGTAAATGATGAGGAAAGGGATTATTTAAGAACACTGCCATCCCATATCAATCTTGAGTTTCAACTGAACGAAGAAAAAGTAAATCTGTTAATGGTTCATGGGAGTCCACGGCGTATCAATGAGTACCTTTTTGAGGACAGGGCGGATAAGAGCATGTTGAGAATCATGAGGGATTCAAATGCCGACATTATGTGTTTTGGCCATACTCATAAACCCTATCACAAAACACTTTTAGATACCACGGAAGAATCGGATACGCACCGTCATGCCATTAACATTGGTTCTATTGGCAAACCCAAGGACGGAGACAATAGAGGCTGCTATGTACTAATTGAAATCGATGAGCATTTCAGTCGAGAAAAAACAAGTGGTATTTCTGTTGAATTTATGCGTTTTGAATATGATATTGAAAAGGCGGCCAAAGCCGTTGAAGATAGTATTTTACCCAATGCCTACGCTACAGCTTTAAGGGTTGCTCAGTAGCACATAAAAAAACCTTAATCATTGATTTACAATAATTAAGGTTAACCAAGTTGTGCGGATGAAGGGAGTCGAACCCCCACGCCTTGCGGCACTAGATCCTAAGTCTAGCGTGTCTACCAATTCCACCACATCCGCTTAGGTACCGAATAAATTCGGGTTGCAAATATAATCCAATTTTCGGATTTGTGAATCGCTCTTTTCAAAAACTTGTTTTTTGTACTTTTAGTATCCTTTTTAACACATTTCATGGAACACCTTACCGACTACATCAATACCCACAAAGACCGATTTGTAAACGAACTCATTGAACTGCTTAAAATTCCTTCCATTAGTGCCGATACTGCCTTTTCGCAAGATGTTATGGAAACGGCCAACATTGTGAAAAAATCCCTAGAAGGTGCTGGATGCGATAACGTTGAAATCTGCGAAACAAAAGGATATCCTGTAGTTTATGCTGAAAAGATAATAGACCCCAACTTACCTACCATTTTGGTCTACGGCCATTACGACGTGCAACCGCCAGACCCCATGGAACTCTGGACTTCGCCTCCATTCGAACCCGTTATTAAAAAGACGGAGATTCATCCGGAAGGCGCCATTTATGCTCGAGGGGCTTGTGACGACAAAGGACAAATGTTCATGCATGTGAAAGCGGTAGAGTTCATGATTCAAAACAACCAACTGCCCTGCAATGTCAAATTCATGATTGAAGGCGAAGAAGAAGTAGGGAGCGATAGTTTGGGAGAATTCTTGGAAGACCATAAAGAGAAATTATCCAATGATATCATATTGATTTCGGATACGGGCATGATTGCGAACGACATTCCTTCCATCACTACTGGACTTCGCGGATTGAGCTATGTGGAAGTGGAAGTTACAGGACCCAATCGCGATTTGCATTCCGGGATTTATGGCGGTGCTGTGCCCAACCCTATCAATATTTTAAACAAAATGATTGGGTCTTTGCATGACGAAAACAATCATATTACCATTCCAGGATTTTATGATAAGGTGGAAGAATTGTCCGCTGCCGAACGAGCGGAAATGGCTGAAGCACCTTTCGATTTAACGGCTTATAAAAAAGCCTTGGATATTGAAGATGTCTATGGCGAAGCAGGATTCGTAACGCCAGAACGCTATTCCATTCGCCCAACACTTGATGTCAATGGAATCTGGGGCGGCTACACAGGCGAAGGTGCCAAAACCGTGATTGCAAGCAAGGCTTTTGCCAAAATCTCCATGCGGTTGGTTCCGGACCAAGACCCAGATGAAATCACCGAATTGTTTACCAAACATTTTGAAAGTATCGCTCCAAAGGGTGTTACGGTAAAGGTTACGCCACATCACGGCGGGTTGCCTTATGTGACCAAAACCGATAGCATTGGGTATCAGGCAGCAGCGAAAGCATATGAATCCACTTTTGGAAAAAAACCCGTTCCGGAACGTACCGGAGGTAGTATTCCCATCGTGGCACTTTTTGAACAAGTTTTAAAAAGCAAGACCATTCTAATGGGCTTTGGTTTGGACAGTGATGCCATCCACTCCCCCAACGAGCACTTTGGCGTTTGGAACTTTCTAAAGGGAATAGAAACCATTCCCCATTTTTACAAGTACTACACCGAGCTCAGTCAGACATAAACGATATTTTTAAACTCTACATTTGTAGAATTAAATTATTCTTCTATATTTGTAGAAGAAATTCTATTCTTGTAGAAAATGAAATTATCAAAGTCCGAAGAAGAATTGATGAATCTTTTGTGGAAGCATAAAAAAGCTTTCATGAAAGATTTGCTTGACGCTTATCCCGAACCCAAACCTGCAACCACCACTGTAGCCACCTTGCTCAAGCGAATGGCCGACAAAGGTTTTATCGCATACAAGAGTTTTGGCCGTTCTCGTGAGTACTATCCTTTAGTCAAGAAAAAGGACTATTTCTCGAACCACGTAAGAGGACTCATCAAAAACTTCTTCAATGATAGTCCTACCCAGTTTGCCTCTTTCTTTGCCC